>JBBITW010000029.1:0-27292 GCA_037440525.1 Deltaproteobacteria bacterium | reverse complement strand
CGCATCCATGGTTAAGCGGACCCGAGGATAGTTATCTTGGGTTTTGGGAAAGGGGAGGTGGGGCGAGTGGAGAACATTCACATGCCATAAATTTATGGCAACATTTTGCCCATGTGGCGGGAGTCGGTAGAGTAATTGAGGTTGAGGCAATGCTCAAATATATTAAGGAAGGGAATGCTTTCTATGATAAGCTCTGTTTTATCAATTTAAAGACTGAGAGAGGATTGATAGGTCGGGTTGTTCAAGACGTGGTTACCTTTCCTCCCAAAAAACGTGCAAGACTTCAAGGGACAAAAGGTTTTATTGAATGGATAAATAATTACAATAAAGAGGGAGATGCTGTGATTTTTTCTTCTTCTAACGGTTCAGAAGAGGTTATCCTCATTCCAAAAAAAAGACCTGATGATTTCATTGAGGAACTTAAGCATATACAAAAACAGCTCGAAGGAGAAAATAATGCTTCGGGAATAAGGCTTGAGCGAGGGCTTGAGACCATGCTTGTTCTGGCAGGGGTTCATATCTCAGAGGCTAAAAGATGCCGTGTAAAAATTGATTATCAAAAAGGTTTTAATTTAGGGGCAATATATCTTTAAGAAATGAAAATCAGGGAGAATAGAATATGATAAATGATTTTGATTTTAATGATTTATTCATATTAGATATGGCCAATAACCATCAGGGTAGCCTTCAGCACGGACTCCGTATCATCCAGGAATTAGCACCGGTTATACATAGAAATGGTGTTCGAGCAGGTATAAAATTTCAATTTCGACAGCTTGATACATTCATTCATCCCTCTCATAGAACAGGGAGTGATAATAAACACATTCAGCGTTTCCTCAGCACGAGGCTATCAAAAGACGATTTCAGGATAATGGCAGAAGAGGTTAAAAAAAATGGCCTAATAACCATTGCTACTCCATTTGATGAAGAATCTGTTGATATGCTTGTGGAATTAGGAATAGAGGTCTTAAAAATTGCAAGCGCTTCGGCAATAGACTGGCCTCTTATTGAAAAGGCAGCAGACTCTGGCAAACCTGTCATTTGCTCCACTGCTGGAACTACTCTGGAACAGATTGCAGACTTAGTAAGTTTTTTTGAACATAGAAGGGTTAATTTTGCATTGATGCACTGTATTTCCATCTATCCTACTCCAGATGAGAAGTTAAAGATGAATCAGATTGAGTTGTTACGCAATAGATACCCCCATATTGTTATTGGATTCTCCACACATGAAAGGCCTGATAATCTTGTTTCTATTCAAATAGCTGTTTCTAAAGGGGCAAGAATTTTTGAACGTCATGTAGGGATTCCAACAGATGAGTTTAAATTAAATGATTACTCATCTACACCAGAACAAATTGATACCTGGTTGAAGGCTTACAGGCAGGCACAAAGAATTTGCGGAGAATTAAAAAGAGGACCTGCCCTTGAAGAGGAAATCGAATCTCTTAATGCTTTAAAACGAGGAGTATATGCACGACGTCCACTTAAAGAAGGTGCTGAGATTGAACGAGCTGATGTTTATTTTGCCATGCCATTTTATCAGGGTCAATTGCATCCGGGACAGTGGAAGCCCGGGATTATAGCCCAAAGACTTTTTGAAAGGGATGAACCATTGATGATAGAAGGTTTGATGGTTCCGCAAGAACCTGATAAACAGGTTATATTTGATTCAATCCATCAAGCAAAGGCAATGCTTAATGAGGCACGTATTGCCCTTCCAACAGATTTTAGAGTTGAATTCTCCCATCATTATGGAATTCCAAATTTTAACAGGGTAGGGGCTATTTTCATAGAATGTATCAATCGCAGTTATTGCAAGAAGCTGATAATACAGCTTCCAGGCCAGTTTCACCCATCCCATTATCACAAGCGTAAAGAGGAAACATTTCAGGTTTTGTATGGAGTTCTCGAGATGGAGGTTGAAGGTCGAAGAAAAACTCTATATCCAGGAGATATTCAGGTGGTTCAACAGGGAGTCTGGCATGAATTCTGGTCTGAGACAGGGGTGATATTTGAAGAGGTTTCTACAACCCATTTTAATGATGACTCATTCTATGAAGATAAGGAGATCAATAAGCTCAGCCCTTCAAAGAGGAAAACTGTTGTAAATCATTGGGGCAGATATCAGATATGAATTTGTATAAAATTGGGTAAGTATAGTAATGATTAAATGTGTTGTTTTCGATTTTGATGGCGTATTGGTCGATACTAATCTAATTAAGAGAAAGGCATACTTTGATATATTCTTAAATTTTGGTGATGTTGAGGAGACAATTGATTCTATTATTAGTAATGATCCTTATAGTAATCGTTACATTATAATCGGAAGGATTATAAAAAGATTAGAAGAAATAGGCAAAATTCATGTAGGAGACAGGTTTGAAACATTAGTTAATGAGTTTGCTTTAAAATACAATAATATATGTGAAAGCTTCGCAAGTACATGTTTTGAGATTCCAGGAGCCTCTTTGGTTTTGAAAGAACTTTCGGAGAAATATAGAATCTATGTCAATTCTTTAACACCTGAAGAACCTCTTGAAAGAATTATTTTTAGAAGGGGCTGGAAAAATTACTTTAATGGAATATATGGTGGCTCTAAAACGAAAAAGGAGAACTTAAAAAAAATTCTTGAAAGAGAAAAAATCTCTGCTACAGAATCCGTATTTGTTGGTGATAAAGAAAATGACCTTGAGGCTGCCATGAAGGTAGGTTGTCATTTCATTGGAGTGAAGAATAAATTTAATGATTTTAATAGTAAAGGAGTCATCCTTATAGAATCCCTAAATGATCTTTGTCATGTAATTCAAAGAAAGTTTGGTTAAAGTAATGAATCAAATCTTAACATCAAGAGATTCTTGCAAAATTTGTGGGGGTAACGATTGGAGTGTTTTATACTATGGGCGAATCCGGATTGGGAAGTTTGGTGAATTAACTGACGAACCGAGAACTATATTTAAGTGTAATAAATGTGAAGTTGGATTCTTGGAGATTTCACAAATTGACTACGAATCTGGAAAATATAGGGAAATAGTTGATGGAAGTGATTCGATAGAACATTTTTACAAGACTCATGACATCGAACAGTTGGAAAAGATAAACATAGTAGGGACAGGAGATCTTAGGAATCGTATCATAATGGATATTGGGTGTGGAGCAGGTTCCTTTTTAGATTTGGTCAAGGGCTATAGCAGTAAAACAATTGGAATTGAACCACAAAAAAATTTTCATGCCGAATTATTAGCTAAGGGACATTATGTTTATAGCTATTGTGAAGAGATTTCAGAAGAATGGGTCGGAAAGGTTGATCTGGCAGTCTGTTTTAGTGTTATTGAACATTTGGATGATCCTAAGGGCATACTTCAACAGATCCGTAGATTACTTAAGTCTAATGGGATTTTATTAATCAGTACACCAAATCTAAATGATTGGCTCTTAGAGCTTCTTCCGGATGATTATCCAAGTTTCTTTTATCGCGTTGTCCATAAATGGTATTTTAGTGGATCAGCTATTGAATATTTAGCAAGAGAGGCAAATTTTTCAAAGGTATTTATAAAATATATACATCGCTTCGATCTTTCCAACTTTTTACTCTGGCTACGGGATAAAAAACCAACTGGCTTTGGAAGACTCACTATATCCCCTTCCTTAAATGCACACTTCTGCCGTGACCTTGAGGAAAAAGGCCGTGCCGATTATATATATGCCTGGCTTCAACCTTAAAATATTTTAGTAAAAATAAAGGTTTCGCTATTGTGCTAAAGGGAAAAAGAATCATTGCAATTGTGCCTGCAAGAGGTGGAAGTAAAGGGATTCCATTGAAAAACATATATCCTTTGCTTGGTATTCCTCTGGTAGCACGAGTGGGAATTCTTATTAAAGAATTAAATTATTTTGATAGGGCTATCGTTTCAACAGATCATCAGGAGATTGCAAAAGTGGCAAAAGAGTCAGGATTGGATGTACCTTTTTATCGTCCTCCTGAGCTATCTGGAGATTTTATAGGCGATGTGGACGTATTAACCCATGCCTTAATAGAAATAGAAAAGCTTGATAATATCCAGTATGATGTGATTGTCATGCTTCAACCAACATCACCCTTACGAAGGCCTGAACATGTAACAGAAACGATTAATAAATTGATTGATGGTAACTGGGATGCGGTCTGGACTGTTTCTCCAACCGATTCTAAGAATCATCCTTTGAAACAATTAATTTATGAGAATGGTGTTTTAAATTTTTATGATGATCGTGGAGCAACGATTATTGCCCGTCAGCAGTTAACCCAGCTTTATCATAGAAATGGAGCTGCCTATGCTGTAACACGTGAATGTCTATTAAATCAAAAAAGCATTATGGGAAGAAGGTGTTCTCCAATAGTTATCACAGAACCAATGATAAGTATAGATACAATGGAAGATATCGAGTTTGCCGAATTTTATCTTAAAAAGAGATTAAAAATTCAATGAATTTGAAAACCATTATTAAGAAGATATTGAGAAAAGAAAACCGGGGAGATTATCGGGAATATCTATTTCATGAACTCAAGGAATACCTGGATGGGGATTCTCTTAAACGTATTCTTGAAATCGGCCCTAAGGATGGAAAAGATACATTGCGTTTGCTAACACTTAATCCGGAAACTCTTGTGCTTATTGACCTCCCAAGTATGGAGGAAACAAATTCTAAATGGCTAAAGGAGATAAATTCAGATAGGATAAAATATATCTCAGCCAATTTTATGTATAGCCCGGAAGTTGAGAGATTGGAACCTTTTGATTGTATCTGGTGCACAGGTGTCCTCTACCACAATCCTGAACAATTAAGAATGATAAGAAAGCTCTATGATCTTTTAAAACAAAAAGGGATTTTGGTCATTGAATCAGCAACCATAAGACAAAAAAAATTACGTAATCAAAAGTGTGTAGAAATAATTTATCCTCCTTCTGTAGAATATAAAAGAAAATATCATATAAGTCTTAATGTTACGCATCTTCCTTCATCAAGTGCGATTGAGGCATGGCTAAAAATGGTTGGTTTTGAGGAGGTTAGGAGATCGAATTGTCATAAAAAACAATCTCCTGCTATGGCTAAAAACCGTGCTGCCTTCATCTGCCGTAAGGGTAATATGGATTCTGGTGGTAAATATTATGCTGTAGCAAAAGAAGAAACATATCTCATAGGGAGATCTCTTTAGAAGGATAGGACGTAATGGATGTTTTATTAATTAATGCCCCATTGAGTTTTGGCCCCATGGCCAAAGGAACTGCCATTCCTCTCGGTTTAGCATGTATCTCTTCTTATCTTAAAATAAAGGGGCTTAAGATAGGGGCTTTGGATATGGTATACGAAAAATTTGGAGAGGAAGAATTTAAGAATTATTTACTGAAAAATCACCCGAAGATTGTTGGGATTAGTTTCACTACTCATTCGCGACTCAAAGTTCCAACTATTGCAAGATGGATAAGAGATACATTGCCTGATGCCCACATAACCTTAGGAGGCCATCATGTAACAAGCGCCCCTTATGATACCTTAAAATTTGTTGATGCAGATAGCGCTATACTTGGAGATGGTGAAGAGGTAATGTATCGATTGTGCTCAAATATTATGGAAGGGAAAAAAGATATCCTTAAACTTCCAGGGCTGGTATATAAATCTCAGATAGGAATTTCATCCATAATTGAAGAGAAGGCGATAATTGAAAATCTTGATTCATATCCATGGCCAGATAGAGATTTATTCAATACGGAAAAATACAATCTTATCTTTCCGTCGGATGTGTCAGTGAATGCAAAGAAAATAGAGTATCTCATTACGAGCAGGGGATGTCCTTACGCATGTAGGTTCTGTTCTGCGTATGTTACCCATGGAGGGAAAGGCTTCAGGTATAGAGATATTGTAAATGTTGTTGACGAAATAGAATATTTAATAAATGAAAGAAAATGTGATGGAATTTATATTTATGATGATAATTTTACAACCAATGAAAAAAGAATTAAAGAGTTCGCTTACGAAATGAGAAAAAGAAAGATATTTATTCCTTTTCTTTGCTATGGGAGAGTGAATTCTGTTAATTATGATACATTTAAGATGCTTCGTGAGATAGGTCTCCAATCCATATCATTTGGGATGGAATCTGGAAGTCCAAAAATCCTTAAATATTTAAATAAAAATATTAATAAGGAGCAAATGATAGAGGCTGTTAGAACCTGTAATAATTTAGGAATTATTGCTAAGGGAACATTTATAATAGGTTCTCCCACAGAAACCCTTGAGGATTTTAGAGAAACTTTAATACTCATTTATCAGTTAAAAAAAATACAACCCAACTTTATTGCAAATATTGGTGATGGTGGCCTTTTCATTTATCCTGGGACAGGTATTTACCACGATGCAATAAAATCAGGAATTCTCCCAGAAGATTTTAGCTGGTTCAAGGATTATCCCGGGATCAAAATAAATTATGATGTTCCCATTTATTACAACGATAAAGTTGAAGTCCTTTTTAAAGGCGCATCAAGGTTGATGAGAAGATATCAAAGAAGATATCTGTTGCTCCACAATCCCTTGCAGTTACTCCGATTATTCAAGAAAAAAATTAAAAGAATTATTAATAAACTTTAATAAAATATTATATCTAAATTGAGCCATTATAAATTGTCATTGCGAGGCAAAGCCGAAGCAATCTCCTCCAAATTGTTATTCCGAGCGAAGCGAGGAATCTATGAGATTGCCACGCCCTGCGGGCTCGCAATGACTGATAAATAAAGGCTTTTTATAAAATATCGCTCAATTTAGGTTGTATTTTCATTATGAACATTCTTGTTACAGGAAGCGCAGGTTTTACAGGACAGGTATTGGTAGAACAGTTAAAGAAGGCCGACCATCATGTGATAGGAATAGATATTGATTTAGAAAATCAATCGGATACTTTTATCCAACATGATCTTACTCAACCGTTTAGAGATAAAATGAACATTGACATCGTTATTCACCTTGCAAGTGCCGTGGGTGGATTTCTATTTAACCTGAAACCAGAGATTATAGAGATAAACGACAAGATCAATAATAATGTTCTTAGGATATGTAAAAATGCTTCCTGTAATCATCTTATCTTTTTCTCGAGTATAAATGTTTTTGAAGTCAATCAATCATTCGTCCATGATTCTCTGGTTTCCATTGATCAGAAAACACCTTATGCAATTTCTAAGGCTCGATGGGAGTTTTTATTTTCAAAATATATCAAAAACTTTATGGTTATAAGGCCAACAAATCTTTTTGGAAAGGAGCAGTGCCGTAGATATCAAAAGGTTGGAGAATCCCATGTTATACCAGATCTTTTGAAGAAGATTGAAGCTGGTGGAGAATTAATTGTTTTTGGAGATGGAACCCAGGTACGAAATTTTTTACATGTTAATGATGTCTGCGAATTTGTTAAACTTAACTTATCTTTTTCAGGTCAGCATTTCTTTAACCTCCGTTCCGAGATTACCATCACAATAGGGGAACTCGCGAAGATCCTATTGGAATTCTTGGGAAAAAAGACTGATATCAGATTTGATCATCAGTTTATGTCTTACGAACTTTTTCGAATACCAAATTTTGATCTCACTATACCCAAAAGGTATGGATTTGAGTCGAAGGTTATGAGTATTAAGGAGGGGCTTTCTATCTGAGAGATGAAAGGGCTATCAATAAAAAAGCGAGTTTTATTTGTTTTCGGGGGAGAATGGAAATATTTAATGAAAATGCATAATAAAGGATTGGCGCCAAATGAATTTCTCTATGGCCTTCCATATTTCAATCATCCCGATCTTGAAGTTGATTTTGTCGATAACAATTCCGGAAGAAAATACCCCTCTGAATTTTTATGGAAATTGTTACATAGAATTTTTGCAAAGCGTTTTTCAATCGGGTTCTATTCTCCTTTATATTGGAGAAATCGTGAAAAGATTAACTCTGCGGATATTATTGTAACAACTAAAGACTCGGTTGGTCTACCAATCCTATGGCAGAAATATGCAGGAAATGTAAAAGGAAGAATAATCTATATCAGCCAAGGGCTTTACAAAGTATCAGAGAAAGTATCAAAGGGCAAGATCAATAAGTGGATATATCAGAGAATAGGTAAGTGGTTAGAGAAGGCAGAGTTGTTGGTAGTATTTGGTGAAGGAGATGCTCAAGCCCTCAAGAATTCCTTTATGAACTCTTTTCTTATCAATCCAAAGGTCATTTATTTTGGTATTGATGAAAATTTTTGGACACCTAAAAATCTGAATCAATCAGAGAAAGGAAATTATATTCTAAGTGTTGGGAGTGATCCACTTCGTGATTATTCTTCACTCTTAAAGGCCATTGGGGAATACCCTTTAAAAATTGTTACGAGGCAAAATATTAATAAGGATTTATTAAAACCGACAATTACTGTAAAAAGCGATCTTGACTGGATAGAGCTAAGGGAATGGTATAGAAGTTCAAAGTTTGTTGTTATTCCGGTTAAAAACGAACCAAGGAATTCAGGCCATAGTGCCACTCTGCAGGCCATGTCCTGTGAAAAGGCGGTTATCCTATCCGATACCCCTGGTCTTTGGGATAGAAAAAGGATGAAACATCTTGAAACCTGCTATCTTGTGAAACCCGAGGATGTCAATGCACTTAAAGAGGCCATCTCTTTTCTTATTGCTCATCCTGAAGAGGCCTCTCGAATTGGGAAGAATGCTCGAAAGTTGGTAGAAGAATATTATAACAGTAAAAAATATGGAGAAATTTTAAGAGATTATGCATTGGGCCTTAATTAAATGATTCCTTTAAATCTTTTTTCAGTGCTTCAGGGTGAAGGATCTTATTTTCGAATAATAAATGTCATTATCGAGGAAGTATAAAAGCGAGGAGAGATGTTATAGTTAATGATGTCTGAGTTTGAGAAATATAAAAGCTCAGGCCCGTATCATTGGAGACAAGCAGATTCCGGATGGAGAAATCCTCAATTTAATCCCCTACTGGTAGCTCGTTATCAGGTCCTTTTAAGTTTTTTACCTCCTTCTGTTGAAAATGTATTGGATATTGGTTGTGGCGATGGTTATCTTATGTATCTCATTTTGGTTAAAGGAATTAAAAAGGTTTATGGCATTGATAACAATTGGTTAGGGGTTTCATTGGCCTATAATGAGCTTAACAGAAAGAATAAAAATGGTAATTGGTCTGTTATAATGGCCTCCGGAGATAAAGTCCCAATTCAAGATAATCAATTTGATGCCGTAATCCTTGCAGATGTAATTGAACATCTTTTTAATCCACAGGATACACTAATGGAAATTAATAGGGTATTGAGATCTGGAGGTATACTTCTTCTCAGTACACCAAATAAAAATCCTGAACATGTTTGGGATCGATCTCATGTCCAAGAATTCAAACCTGATTCACTAAAGTCCCTACTTGATCAATATTTCAAAGAGGTTAATTTACAGGCATGCTGGCCGATGAGGTGGTATTACCGTTGGAGAAGGGGAGGGTTCTGGCAGAGCATTATTAATTGCCTGACAAGAATTGGATATAATCCTTTTTTAAAGGTTTCTCATATACCTTCCTTAGATTATGGGCAATTGGTTGCAGTCTGTCGTAAGTAATCCAAATTTATGAGGAAAGATTATATAGCTATATCCATTCATGAAGAGAGATTAAATGGGATTGATTTTGTTGAAAAGTTCTGGACAGAACGTTGGGATTCCTTCGATCGAAAAATTAAAACTGAATCAATTACAAAGCGGGAAGAATACAGAATCATTAAGCCCTTTCTCAAAAATATACCAGTAAGGGGTAGAATCCTTGATGCTGGATGTGGAATGGGTGAATGGACAGTTTTTCTCGCAGATCAAGGATATGATGCAGTGGGATTGGATATAAGCGAGAAAACTATTCTACGTTTAAAAGAATTATTACCCGATTATCAGTTCATTCATGGAGATATTAGAAAAACCTTTTTTGAAAACGATTCATTTGATGCCTGTATCTCATGGGGTGTTTTTGAACATTATGAAAATGGTATGGGGGATTGTCTAAAAGAAGTCAATAGAATTTTAAAACCTAATGGTTGGTTATTTATGAGTGTGCCTTACCAGAACTGGCGACACATATTGCGTGATGCCTTAGAATTTCACAATAGGTCTAACAGGTATAAAAAGAATAGCTATATTCAGCCCCATAGATTTTATCAATGGAGATTTACCAAAGGGGAAATTTATCAGGAGCTTGAATTGAGAGGATTTCGTGTAAAATGGATAAACCCAATTCACAAACCAGAAGGTGTTGGACGCTTCCTTGACTGGGATTTCAGGATATTTAAATCAGGAACATTTGGGTATAAATTGACACACCATCTTTTTTCCTACCTCCTACCAGCCTTTTTCATTAGTCATATGATTATGGCTGTTGCACAAAAATTTGTTAAAGAATAATAAATGTTTTTCTTCGATAAAGTAATAAATTTTATAAATGGGGCTGATATCTCAATTTTTCATGAGTTTCATAAGCCTCCCTATGGGGGTGGAAATCAATTTCTTATTGGCCTCAGAAAGGAATTCAGGCGTCGTAATTTTCGTGTAGAAAATAATAAAATATCGGAGAAAACAAAAGCTTGCCTTTTTAACTCATTTAACTTCAACTTTGACCAGCTCAGAAGGATGAAGAGGGGAGGATGCAAGATGGTGCATCGAGTAGATGGACCTATAGGATTATATCGGGGAAGGGATGAAGGGATTGATAAAGAGATAGCAGAAATAAATCATGAAATTGCTGATGTGACCATCTTCCAATCAAATTACAGTTTAATGAAACATATCGAGATGGGATTTCATTTTAAATCACCCACAGTGATTATGAATGCAGCAGACCCTGATATCTTTCATCCTCATGGAAGGATATCCTTTAGTTTAGAAAGGAAAGTCAGGCTGATCTCTACAAGCTGGTCGGACAATCCAAATAAAGGAACCGAGATTTATCAATGGCTTGATGAAAATCTTGATTGGGGGCGTTTTGAATATAATTTCATCGGTAGATCATCCATTAGTTTCAAAAATATTAAACATATAAAGGCTGTCCCTTCTAAGAAATTAGCAAACCTTTTGAGACAGCATGATATTTATATAACTGCAAGCCGAAATGATCCCTGCTCTAATGGATTAATAGAAGCACTTTCGTGTGGATTACCGGCTATTTACCTCAATAGTGGCGGACATCCAGAGATAGTTGGTAAGGCAGGTCTGGGTTTTAACTCGAAAGAAGAGATTCCTTCACTTTTAAATAAGCTTATAGAAGAGTATTATGAAGCACAGAAACGAATTTCACTTCTTTCTTTAAAAGAAGTTGCAGACAGATATCTCAATATTATGGGATTCAATTAAACGCCGGTTAGGAGAGTTTATAATTGAATGTATGAGGAAAGCCCAACCTCAACCTACAGTTGGTCGTTGGGAAGGTGTTAATGTAAACGAATTATTAGAGAAGGTGACTTGTTTTAAAGATGAAGGTAAATGGCTTGGACCAAATCCATCTCAATGGTGGCGGGCAGGGTCAGTATTTGATCCATCACCAATCGACGAAGGATTAGTATATGTATGCTGTCAACCAACGCCATGGTCATCAAGGAATTCCATTTTTATCGCTTTAGTTGATGAACAAAACCCAGAAAATATTAAACCGGTTATATATCCCCAATCATTATATGAATCAAAATGTATTGGCATTCCAACATTTATACGTAGGTCAGATAATATTATAATGGGTATTTGGTTTGATGGACATAAAGCAACTCCTCGCTTAATTGTTGCAGAGTCAAAAGATGGTTATATATTTAGAAAACGATTAGTTAATGTTTCACAATTTCTTGATCAATGTAAAGCATATGGTATAGTAGGTGTGAATTTGCCATACTTTGAAAATGAGAATAATGTTTTTTTGCGGGGGGAAACAGAGAAAAACATAAAGGTTGCAGTGCATGCCCATTTCAGTGGTGAATCGTTGACTTATATTAATCATTTTGAGGTAGGAATGGGGCCAAATATTAGCACAATATGGTTGGGTGGTAAACGTTATATTATCTATGGGTCAACATTTATGAGCGGATGTTTGATGATGACGGAAAAAGGTCGGAGGATTGTTGCACATTGTGAGCCTGCTTGGTTAACACCATTTAAAACATGTGTCCGCTTTTCGCCTGATGGGAAGATGGCATATTACACAGGTAGTGATGTTGATGAACGATTGTATGTTGGTAGAATGGAGTATATCGGAGGATTAGAATTATTGGAATGAATAAGTCTTATTATCTGGAGCAATTAAATCTTTACAATTATCCCCCTCACCTCGGTTGCGAGTCATACCGACCTCCCCTCTTCCCAATGAGGATGTGCCGCAATGTCATTCTGAGGCTTTAGCCAAAGAATCTATGTTTTATAAGGGTTTGAATTCTATAGATTCCTCGCTTCGCTCGGAATGACAGAAAAAGGAGGCTAGGAATGACAAACATGGCATGCACCTCATTGATTGCGACACAGCCCCAATGAGTGGGGAAGGGGTTAGGGGGTAAAAAATTTTAAATAGAATTTAATAGTGATTCAAAGGATTATGGATAAATTACCATTCTCGATAAGCCTAATGGTAAGAAAATTGGTTAAAAGTGGGCTAAAGACTCTAACATGGCCTGTTATTCATAGCTGGCCTCATTACTCACGTTTATTTCTTGTGGGTGAAAATTCTCCATGGGTCATATTCTGGGAGATGGTAGAATTAGGAACAATTGCTCAAAAAATAGGTATAAGAGTAGCAAATAATTACTTATTGCCATTCGCTGAGAATCAAACAGTTTTTTACGGAAGTCATTTCTCCATTCTTAGTGATGGATGGTTAAAAAAAAACCAGCGTGTGGGTATGGCTTACTTTCATGGAAAACCAGGAACTGGGGTGAAGGAATTTGACCTGAGTTATGAAAGATTATGTCAACTTCACCATCTTATCAATCGAATTCAAGTATCACATACTGAGATGAAAGAGATAGTTCTAAGTTCTGGTATTTTGCCGGAAAAGGTTTTTCTAATCCCGATTGGTATCAATCTTTCCTACTTTTCTTTCCAGACCGAGGAGTCCAGACGTAATGTTCGGAAGAAACTTGGAATCCCTCAATCGGCTGTTGTCATAGGGTCATTTCAAAAGGATGGAGTGGGTTGGGGAGATGGGATAGAGCCAAAAATGATCAAAGGACCTGATATTCTTTTAAAGGTTATTGAGATTTTAAAAGATCGAATACCTGAGATTTTTGTTTTACTCAGTGGACCTGCCCGGGGTTATATTAAATTGGGTTTGGAAAAGATTGGTGTCCCCTATAAACACATTTATTTAAAGAACTATCCTGAAATAGGAGAGCTATTTCAGGCAATTGATGCCTATATTGTCTCTTCTCGACAGGAAGGAGGTCCAAAAGCAGTGCTTGAGGCAATGGCAAGTGGTGTCCCTCTCATAACAACACGTGTTGGCCAGGCAATGGACCTTGTAAGACATGGAGAGAATGGTTGGATGGTTGATATTGACGATGTTGAAGGATTAGCCCATTGGACAGAATATGCGATTAATAATCGTTCAAATATTAATGAGTTACTGAAGGAGGGTTTAAAAACAGCGAAAGCGAATTCCTATGAAGCACAGATCCCTCTATGGGAAAATTTCATGAAGGGATTTGTAAACTGGTAATTCATAGATTCAAACTTTAGCCTTGCCTGCTTAATGCGGGTATGTAATTAAAAGCAATCCTGAAGGGTTGCCATACGATTAAAGATTATGAAAATCGCTAAATTTATATAAAAGAATTTAATGAAGATTACATTAATTAATCCTCCCTTTATATTTCCCCGAAAAGAAGAATTCATATTTTCACAATGTCTTGGGCTTCGCTCCCTTTCTTCATTCTTAAAAGCCGAAGGAAGACATGAAGTCCATTTTATCGATGCATTAAGGTTTGGTTTTTCCAATATAAAAAAATATGCAAGCGGCTATATTGTTGGGCTTGATATAGAGGATATTATAAAAATGATACCTTCTACTACGGATTTAATTGGAGTTTCAGCCCCATTCAGCCAGATTGCCCCTGTCGTTCATGACCTAATAGAACAGATCAAATTGAAGTTTCCTAATACTCTTGTAGTCATGGGAGGAGTTTACCCATCCACACAGCCTCGTTTGGCCCTGAAATCAAAAGCTGATCTAATTGTAGTTGGAGAGGGTGAAATTGCTATTAAAGAGATAGCCGATGGTAAAAATCCTAAAGAGATATTAGGAGTTTACTCCCATGACTCATTTAATAATGAACGGTTTCCTTCAGCCCGGATTGTCGAAGATTTAGATGATCTTCCCCTATTAGATTATTCGATTCCATCGATGGAGAAATATTTTATTATTTCTCCAAGAAGGGAGAAGGGTTGCATTGCTTCTATTATTACATCCAGAGGTTGCCCTTTTAATTGTGAATTCTGTTCTATTCATCCCATTTACGGACGTAAATATAGATATCGTTCTGCAACGAATGTTCTTGAGGAAATTAAGTTTTTAGTGAAAAGATTCGGCATTCGAACCCTTGAAATCGAGGACGATAATTTCACATTAAGAAAGAGAAGGACAATTGAGATACTTGAGGGAATCATTTACCTAAATGAGAATAATGCTCACCTCAATTGGAGAACTCCAAATGGGGTGAAGATAGATACGCTGGATGAGGAGGTCATATCGCTCATTAAAAGATCTAATTGCTCTGAAATAGTCCTTGCTCTCGAACATGGGGACTCTGAAATGTTAAAGATTATGGATAAGGACATAGATCTCGATAAGGCATTTCATATTATTGAGATGTTTATTAAATATAAGATTCCAAGGCTCTCTTTCTTTGTCATTGTTGGATATCCAGGTGAAACAAAAGAAAGATTTATTAAAGGTCTAAACTATCTTAAAAAAATTCGCAGATTAGGAGGAAATACATCCCTTTGTGTAAATATTGCCCAACCTTATCCAGGCACGAGACTCCTCGATAGGTGCTTCAAAGAAGGTTATATCTCAGATCCGGAGTTTGATAATTTTTTAATAAGAAGGGATTTGATGAGCACAGGCCATACCATATGGATTACCACACCTGACTTTGATAAGGAAGAGGTCTTGAGAAGGAAGGCTCTCTTAGAAGAGTGCTTTGATAATACTCCAAAATGGAGGAAAATGATAAAAGGTTTTCTTCCTGAACCTGCTATTAATATTATAAAGGCTATACGTTCTTCACTCCTTAGATGATAAGGTAGAGTTTATTTGTGAGAATATTTTTGAATCTTATCAAGTTTTTGTTTCCTTACCCCATTCGTCAACTCTTATCATACATTTTGATGGTTTTTAAGAATTCTCCGAGATGGGCAGGAATCTTTCTTACAAAAAGGCCGCCTGATGGAAAGATTTATGTCTCCTATGGTATAAATCACATTCCATGTCAGAATGAGATTGCTTACGGTGGAATGATTAAGTACCAGCTCCTTCAAAATGTATTTCCAAATTCTCCATTCCGTTTCAACATTCAATATATTGTCAGCAGTGTTACCCCAAGGGATTGGTCTCAGATTCTATGGTTGAAAGAAAGAAAGAAAGTGCGTTTGGTCTGGAACCAGAATGGTGTTTGGTATAAAGCATGTTATGGTCCTGGATACGAAAAGGTTAATTATCCCATGAAAAGAATGCTTCATGCCGCTGATTATGTTTTTTACCAGAGCAGGTTCTGTAAGCTCAGTGCCGATCATTTTTTAGGCGAGAGGAAAGATTCATGGGAAATTCTATACAATCCTGTTGACACAAAATTCTTCAAACCAAATGATTCAGACCCTGATCCTAAAAAGATTATTCTTTTATTGGGAGGAAATCAATTTCCTTATTCTCGTTTTGAGCATGCAGTCAGAATTCTTTCACTCCTTATTAAATATCATTCTAACGTTCAATTGATTGTTACAGGTAAACTCGGTTCTTTGCCTCAAAAGGAAGCCATTCAAAATAGTCTCCATTTTGCAAAAAGGCTTGGGGTTTCTGATCATATAGTTTTTTTGGGACCATACTTATATAAGGATGCCCCAGATATCTATAGAAAATCTCATATCCTTATTCATACTAAATATAATGACCCATGTCCAACCGTCGTCCAGGAGGCTATGGCGTGTGGTATACCAGTTGTATATTCCAATAGCGGAGGAGTCCCGGAGCTTGTAGGAGATGAGGCAGGGATAGGTATCCCTGCTCGATTAACATGGGAAGAGGAATTGCCACCTGACTCTCAAGCCATGGCAGAGGCAGTGCTTCGCATCTATGATGAAAGGACTAGATATGGAGAAGCGGCAAGGGAGCGAGCAGTTAAATATTTTGATCTTCAACCATGGTTAAAAAGGCATAAGGAGGTATTTGAGGAGCTTCTTTGCAGATAAAAAAAGGTATTAAAAGGATTTTGATACCTGTTATTAAGTTAGTCCCTTATAAACTGGGGAGAAAGATATTTAATCTCTGGTTGCTTTCGATCCAAAGCAAAGATTCTCCTTCAGCAATGCGTTTGTTACTAAACCTTGATGATGATATATCCGGCCATATTGATAATGTCGCCATGCATTATGACAAAGATGGTATACATGTGAAGCATCGCCTTATGGAATATCATGACTTCTTCACAAAGAGATTAAATCCAAGAGAGAGGGTCCTTGATATAGGATGCGGATATGGGGCATTGGCCTGGTCTATGGTGACAAAGGCTCAAGCTATTGTTACAGGAATTGATCTCAATGGTGAAAATATCTCCAATGCGAAGAGACTTTATAAACATCCAGATCTCACCCTGATCCATGGAGATGCTTTAAAGGATTTGCCCGAAGGGATATACGATACAATTGTACTCTCAAACATACTGGAGCATATAGAAGATCGTATTGGATTTATAAAAAAGATACAGGAAGCTAAGAAACCCAAACGCTGGCTGATTCGTGTCCCAATGTTTGATCGTCATTGGTATGTGCCTATGAAAAAAGAACTCAATATGTTTTATTTCAGTGACCAAACACACCGGATTGAATATACACTCAGGGGTTTTAAAGAGGAGCTTGAGTCAGCAGGTCTTACTCTCACTCATACAGAGATTCATTGGGGTGAAATATGGGCAGAGGCAAAATCCAATGCCTAAGGTGAGCGTTATTCTTCCTGTCTACAATGGAGAGGATTTCTTAAAAGAAGCCATAGAGAGTATTCTTTCTCAAACGTTTACTGATTTCGAATTTATCATTATCGATGATGGCTCTACGGATGGAACTTCTGCCATTTTAAAAGATTACCAAAAAATTGATAATAGAATAATCGTCCATCAATATGACCACAGAGGTTTAATTCAAACCCTTAATGAAGGGTGTCGTCTGGCTCATGGAGATTATATTGCAAGAATGGATGCTGACGATATCAGTATGCCTGAAAGATTGGAAAAGCAGGTGAATTATCTGGAGAAGAATCCTGATATAGGGGTATTGGGCTGTGGGGTAAAGATTATAGATAGTCGGGGGAAAGAGATCAAGATTATAAGATTCCCAAAAGAGCATGGCGTCTTAAAATGGCGGCTATGCTTCTATAATGCCTTGACCTTTGCCCACCCTGCTGTCATAATGAGGCGGACTTTGATCGAGGAGGTTGGAGGATATAACTCTGAAGCCATTCATTCAGAGGATTATGAACTCTGGAGACAACTAAGTAAGCTCACCCGTTTTTCTAATCTTCAAGAAGTTCTATTCTGTCTCCGAAAACATGAATCAAATATCACGAGAGTCCCAGAACATATAGAGGTACAGATTGCAAAATGGGATCAGAATTAATCAAAGGATGGTATCTGAGGTTATTGGAGAAGAGGTTCCCATAGAATTCATAAAACTCCTCTATACTTTGGAATTTAAGAAATGGAATGATTTAAAAGGAATCTTTCAACTTATTCATAAAATTTATAATGGAATTATAAATGAGAAGGATTTATCCAATGCTGAAAAGCAAAAAATACGTATCGACGCATTTAGGCATATCTCTCTTCTCCTTGTTGAAATATTAAAAAAACCACTTCGCAATATAATTCGGTAAGCAGGTCATTAATATGTGTGGAATTTTGGCAATATATCAATTCGGTTCAAATGGGCCGGTTGATAAGGAATTATTGATCAGAATGACAAACACCATGGCCCACAGGGGACCGGATGGGATGGGCTACTGGGTAAGCAATAAGGAGAACATAGGTTTAGGGCATAGACGGCTTGCCATAATAGATCTTTCTTCAGCAGGGAACCAACCCATGACAAATGAAATTGGGAGTATCTGGGTTACTTACAACGGAGAAATTTATAACTTCAAAGAACTCAGGCAGGAATTGGAGTCAAAAGGTCATCTTTTTCAAAGCCACACAGATACAGAGGTCCTTATCCATGCCTATGAGGAATGGGGAGAGGAATGTTTGAATCGTTTTAATGGTATTTGGGCATTTGCCCTCTGGGATGAGAGCGATAGAAAGTTATTTGTTTCACGAGATCGCTTTGGTGTAAAACCTCTTGTGTATTATTATAATAAAAATTTTTTTATCTGTGCCTCTGAGATAAAAGCACTTCTTATCAATCCCGATATACCCAGGGAAATCCACCCTTTAGCCCTTCATCATTATTTGTCATTAATGAACATCCCTGCACCTTTAACAATTTATCGAGGGATTTTTAAATTAAGGCCAGGTCATTATCTAATTGTAAGGGATGGCGAGGTGACAGAGAAGAAATGGTGGAAACTAAAATTGGGTCAATTAGATTCAAATCCTGAGGAAAGGATATTGGAGAAACTTGAAGAACTTCTTTCTGATAGTATAAAACTCAGATTGGTCTCTGATGTTCCGATTGGGGCCTTTCTCAGTGGAGGGGTGGATTCCAGCCTTATCACAGCAATTGCTTCCCGGCATCTGGTTAAAGGAGGTTTTAAGACTTTTTCTGTTACCTTCAAAGGGGATAATCAGTATGATGAAAGCAGATATTCGAATCTCGTGGCTCAACAAACCGGCACAGACCATACAGAAATAGATATTCAAGTTGATTTATTGGAAATCTTACCTGATGTAGTCAGACATTTTGATGAACCTTTTGCCATATCTTCTGCCTTGGCTGTTTATGTTATGGCACGCGAAACAAGCCGTTATGTGAAAGTGGTTTTAACAGGAGATGGAGGGGATGAGGTCTTTGCAGGTTATCCATGGAGGCATACACAAATCGACCATTTACTTAATTTAATCTCTCATTTACCCATCCATCCAATAAGAAAATTGAATGCTAAAATACCTGCATGCGTTGTAAAGTGGCGTCTACCAAAATGGCTAAATCGCCTCTATCATTTAGGTATCATCCTAACAAAACCCGATTCATTTTTAAGGGATTGGGAGTACCAGCAGGCTCTATATACTTTTAATGAAGAAGAAAAATTTACCCTATATACACCCGAATGGGCAGAACATCTTAAAAATACTCCCAACTTCTCTTCTACTGATCAATTCTTATCCTCCTTCTGGCCTGATGCCTCTCCCAATTCATTGGCAAAGAGACTATATTTTGATCTTCATACAACCCTTTCTGATGAAATGTTATCCAAGGTTGATAGGGCTACTATGGCCTGGGGAATAGAAGCGAGAAATCCTTTTCTTGATTATCGTCTTGTTGAATATACATTAACTCTTCCATGCCAACTTATGGCAGAAGGAAAGAACGGAAAACTTTTATTGAAAAAGCTTGGCAGGAGATTCTTGCCGTATGAAGTCATTGACCGGCCAAAACAGGGATTCAATGTGCCGCTTGAAAGGTGGCTAAGAGGGAAGCTACCCCCTATATTTTTTAAGGCCTTGTCACCAGAAAGGATCAGGAGCAGCGGTATATTCAGGGATGAGGTAATTTGGGAGATTATCAAACGACACCAAATGGATATGCGAATCAATCTATCTAACTCCATTTTTACTCTTGCCTGGTTTGAACTCTGGATGAATAATGGCTAAAATCCTCGTCGTTGGTAATTCATTAAGCCCCCTTACACGTGAAAGGGGACTTGTTGGGCAGGCCAATGGCCATCAGATCTTTTGGTTTTCAAGTCATAGAGTAGATCTACCCAATGTAATATCCCTCGGACCACCAAAATTTTTTGGTCGTCCTGGTCGCTATATACTTGATCCACTATTTTTATGGATTACAATCCATAAAGTTAAGCCTGATCTCATTCATGTCCACTATGCAGACCAGGGAAGAAGAACTCCAATCCTTCTTCGTTACCATCCCCTTGTGGTTACGACGATGGGAGGTGACATCCTACCTGACCAGTTATGCCATGGTTTTTCTGCTATAAGGGTTAGGGCACTTTTAAATCAAGCAGATTGTATAACCTCAAAATCTTCTTTTTTAGATCAAGCTTTATATCGAATAGGTAACTATCATGGAAAGATCAGGCGTATCACCTGGGGCATAGACCTTAATTCTTTTAGGTCTGATAGGAATGTTAATTATCTTCGTGAAAAATTGAATATCCCTCCAGATCACATTGTCTTTTTTGACCCAAGGATGTGTAAACCATTTTACAATAAGCATATTATACTAAATAGTTTTGCCAGATATCTCAGGAATAGTGGTCGTTCTGCAATTTTACTTGTTGCAGAGCTTTTTGCAGAGACAAAGTATGCAGATGGACTTCGTAAAAGAGCGAAGGATTTAGGGATTAATGATAAGGTGAGATTTTTAGGAGAGATCGAAAAGACTAATATGCCTGATTATTATGCCCTGGCAGATGCAACCATCTCTATTCCCCCTTCCGATGGTTTGCCACAAACCATATACGAGGCAATGGCGTGTGGTTCATTTATGATTTTAAGTGATCTTCCTCAATACAGGGATATAGTTGAAGAAAAGGTAACAGCACTATTAGTGCCTCCCAATGATGAAGACGCAATAGGAGAGGCAATGGTTTGGGTTTCTCGACAGCCTGATTTAAGAGATCGGGTCATCAGAGTAGGGAGGACATATGTTGAAAAGCATGCCAATTGGCATGAGCAAATCCTATTAGTCAATCAGATTTATGATGAGTTGTTTAAGAGATATAAAAACCGACCAAAAGATAGAAGACATTAAACACAGATGTGTGGGATTGCAGGAATTTATCAAAAGAATTTTACTCATATTGATGTAACATCATTAAAGGCAATGCTTCACTCAATGGCCCATCGGGGGCCTGATGATGAAGGGACATATGTGAAAAAAAATATCGGTCTTGGTCATAGGCGTCTCTCCATTATTGATACAAGTGAGGCAGGACATCAACCCATGCGTTATAAACATTTTGTTATTGTTTATAATGGAGAAATCTATAATTATCTTGAAATAAAGGAAAGATTGATAGAAAAGAGCCATACTTTTATTACCAGAACCGATACAGAAGTTATCCTTCATGCCTATGAAGAATGGGGGTTTAATTGTTTAGATTATTTTACTGGTATGTGGGCATTTGCCATTCTGGATGAAGATAAAAATATATTATTCTGCTGTAGGGACCGATTTGGTATAAAACCCTTTTATTATTATGAAGATGAATATCAATTTACTTTTGCCTCTGAGATCAAGGCATTATTGTTTCCTTTCAGAACAGCAAAAGTGAATTATAGAAGTCTTATAGATTACCTTATGGTTGGAATTACCGACCATACAGATAAAACCTTTTTTGAAGATATAAGACAGCTTTCGCCTGGTCACTTTATGAGGATTGATCTCAATAAGGGAAAGGTATATATTGAAAAATATTTTGATCTTACAGTTTTGCCAAAAAATCCTGCAAATTTAGATAATTATGAAAATTGTTTAAGAGAATCAGTTCGTATTCATCTTCGAAGCGATGTCCCTGTAGGGACCTGCCTTTCAGGAGGAATTGATTCTTCTGTGGTCGCAGCCTTGGCATCCTCTTTTAATCGTGAAAATGGAAAAGATAATTTTGCTTCAGTCACTGCACGTTCTGAATCGCCTCATAATGATGAGACTCCATTTGCCCGTGAGGTAGTAAGGCATTGCGGGCTCGATTGGTATATTGCAAATCCAGTATATGAGGATTTTTTGAGAAATATTGAAGAATGTCTAAGAATTCAGGAGGAACCTGTAGGGGGGCCTTCTGTTTTTATGCAATACTGGGTTATGAAGAAGGCAAAAGAGGCAGGTCTGAAAGTGATGTTAGACGGTCAGGGAGGTGATGAAAGTCTATTGGGTTATGAGAGGTATTACATATCATTTTTTTGGGATTTATTAAAAAGAGGTTTTTTTATAAGACTGATCAAAGAGTATCTATTGGCCATCAGACATTCAAAAATGAGTTTTTTACGCATGTCCGCATCCATAGGTTATTTTTCAATCTTTACAGTAAGAAAGATGGTATTGAGATGGCGGACCCGATTTTTAAGAAATGAATATATGCACTATCCTGATAGGATTCTTCATAAAATAACAAAGGATTTTTTCAAACTCAAAAAACTTCAGATCTCCGAAATTCAATTTCAACAGCTACCCCAGCTCCTAAAATACGAGGATCGGAATTCAATGGCTTTCTCTATAGAGGCACGTGTGCCATATATAGAATTAAATTGCATTCAGTCTGCATTATCTTTGCCATCTGAAGAAAAGATTAAAGAAGGCTATACCAAATATCCATTACGTAAACTTGCTGAAAAGATTCTTCCATTCCATATTGCCTGGAGAAGAGAAAAGATTGGTTTTGAGGCCCCCACAGATATATGGTTGAATAAACATCAAAGTATTATGGAGAAGGAGATAAGGGATTCAAAAATCCTTAAGCATATTTGTAGATATATTCCTGATCTTAAAAAATTAAAATTAGAGATTCGCTGGCGTTTATATAATATTGCCATTTGGGAAAGATTATATAATGTCCAGGTCTAAAAAAATTGTCCATTTATCTTCTGTGCATCCCTCATTCGATATAAGAATCTTCCATAAGGAGTGTAAAACACTTGCTCAGGCAGGGTATGAAGTAGTATTTATAGTCCCGCATGATAGAGATGAGAATTTTAATGGTGTCCAAATTCGGGCATTAAGAAGATCAAGAAATCGGTTTGAAAGAATGACTAAAACGACTTTTAAAATCTACCAAATGGCAATAAGAGAAAATGCTCAGATATATCATTTTCACGATCCTGAACTTATTCCAGTGGGAATGATTTTAAAAATAAGGGGTAAGAAGGTGCTCTATGATATCCATGAAGACGGACCGCAACATATTTATGTTAAAGAATGGATCCCTTCATTTTTTAAACCTTTATTGGCCTTAGGGATTAAATTGATAGAATGGATGGGAGGAAATTTTTTTGATGGAATATTAGCAGCTACACCTAATATTGCAAATGGATTCCCAGCCTCAAAAACAATTGTTGTTCAAAATTTTCCTATCTTTGATGATTTGGTTCAGGGATTTTCAATCCCTTATAAGGATCGACCATTTAATATCGTATATATAGGTGTTTTATCTAAGTTAAGAGGAATAGAAGGAATGATTTCGGCCATGAAACTTCTACCAGAGCATTTGGGCGCTCAATTATATTTAGCAGGTAACTTCAGCCCTTCAGAGCTGGAGTATGAGATGAGGGCTTTACCAGGCTGGGAAAGGGTAAGATTTTTGGGTTGGCAATCCCGGGGGGAAATAGCCATTTTGCTAAACAAAGCTCGAATAGGATTGGTTGTTTTACTTCCCAGCAGGTCATATCTTGATAGTTACCCAATCAAACTTTTTGAATATATGTCTGCTGGGATTCCAGTGATCGCATCCGATTTTCCATTATGGAGAGAAATTATTAAAGGGGCTGATTGTGGGCTATTAGTTGACCCTCATAATTACCATATGATTGCAGAGGCAATTCAGTTTTTACTCGAACATCCCGAAGAAGCTGAAAGGATGGGAAAAAGGGGGCAGAATGCAATTAGTGAAAAATATAATTGGGATAATGAGGCAAAAAAACTATTGGGTCTTTATCAGAAGTTAATGGAATAATTTTTCATGCAAAGGATAATTATAGATAACCTCTTTAGGATTATTATTTTAATTCTTACTTTTTTTTCTTCATCAGTATCAGCCAATGAAAATGTAAAAATTTATCAAAATTATATAGAGATTGCTAAAAATTACGAAAGTCAAGGCAAACTGGATATGGCCATTAGAGAGTATCAAAAGGCAATCAATTTAAATCCACAAAATCCTGTTGCCTATTATTATCGTGCGAAGGTATACCGTGGTATGAAGATATATGATAAAGAGCTTGATGATTATAACAGGGTATTGGCTTCAAACCCTGATAGAGATCTTGCTTATCAGGTATATCTTAGTCGGGGGAATCATTATGCGAACAAAGGAGAGCATGATAAGGCTATTGAAGATTATAATAAGGCCATTGAACTGAATTCTAAAGACCCTTCTGCCTATTCCTTGCGGGGGAACAGTTACTATATGAAGGGGGAATTTATAAAGGCAATTAGCGATTTAAATAAGGCTATTGAATTGGATCCAGAAGAGCCGTCTTATTATTTTAATAGGGCTAATATATATCGAGGGATGCGTCTATACGATAAGGAGCTTGAGGAATACAAAAGGATTTTTGATTTAAAACCTGACTGGAGGCTTGCTTATCAGGTATATCTTAGTCGGGGGAATCATTATGCGAACAAAGGGGAGCATGATAAGGCCATTGAAGATTATAATAAGGCCATTGAACTGAATTCTAAAGACCCTTCTGCCTATTCCTTGCGGGGGAACAGTTACTATATGAAGGGGGAATTTATAAAGGCAATTAGCGATTTAAATAAGGCTATTGAATTGGATCCAGAAGAGCCGTCTTATTATTTTAATAGGGCTAATATATATCGAGGGATGCGTCTATACGATAAGGAGCTTGAGGAATACAAAAGGATTTTTGATTTAAAACCTGACTGGAGGCTTGCTTATCAGGTATATCTTAGTCGGGGGAATCATTATGCGAACAAAGGGGAGCATGATAAGGCCATTGAAGATTATAATAAGGCCATTGAACTATTCCCTGATAACCCAGAGACTTATTACTTACGCGGAAGTAGCTATAATATGAAAGGTGATTATGAAAAGGCCAACAAAGATATTGATAAGGTGATGCAATTAAGTAACAAAGAACCCTATTTATCTTATATTGCACGCTTTCGATGGCATTATGGAGATTTTTTGAGAAGGGAAGGCAGATATGAACAGGCAATCGAAGAATATTCAAAAGCCATCACCTTAAATCCAAATCATCCTAATCCATATACTGGAAGAGGATATACTTATATCTTAAAAGGAGAAAAACAAATGGCCATGCGAGACCTTCAGAAGGCATGCAGTCTGGGAGATAAACGTAGTTGCTATATTCTTGAAATCTTAAAGAGTGGGAAAAAATGAACCTTTTTACTTATATTTGGGTTGCATATGTTTTAGCTTTAACCCATGGCAACAAAAAATACTAAATTCATCAATCGACTTTTTTCCAAGGATTCATTCGTCAGTAATGTATTAACTTTGATGAGTGGAACAGCTTTTGCACAAGTGATTGCTATGATAGCTATTCCAGTATTAACCCGATTCTATAAACCTGAAAGTTTTGGTATTCTTTCAATTTTTGCAGGAACTGCTTCAATTATAACTGTGTGGGCAGCTTTGCGCTACGAACTTGCTATTGTTATTCCGGAAAAGAAAGAAGATGCGATTGCGCTTGTTAAGCTATCTTTTATAATTACAATACTTATAAGTCTTTTAATACTGATAATCATAATTGCTTTTGGGTTAAGGATTACAAGATTTTTTAACCTTCTATATATTGATCCATGGTTAAAATTTCTTCCCCTGAGCATCTTATTTGCTGGATCATATAACATTTTGATCTATTGGTGTAATAGAAATAAAAGGTTTGACAAGATTTCTATCTCTAAGGTTACTCAATCGATATCAACTGTTTTGAGTCAATTGATTGGTTATTTATTATTAAAGGCTGGAGCAGGGGGGCTCATTGCTGGATACATTATAGGTCAGATTAGCGGAGTATGGACGCTGTTAAAGCAAGTCAAAGATATTAAGGTTAGAGAATCTATTTCTACATTACTTGACTTAAAGGTTGCAAAAACTTACTCAGCTTTCCCTAAGTTTTCAGGTTTAGGGGCATTCTTTGATACAGCAGCTTCACAGATTCCACTAATTGCAATCCCGATATTATTCTCTCCACATGTAGGGGGATTATACGCCTTTGCCGATAGATTACTTCGTGCTCCTTCAGGATTGATAGGGACGTCTGTTTCACAAGTTTTTTTTCAGCGGATGGCACAATCAAAAAGAGATCGAAATATTAGGGGGGAATTGATATTTAACACTTGGAAGTATCTAATTTTTTTAGGTATTGTTCCTATGTCAATAGTTTTTATATTTGGACCGAACCTATTTGGTTTTTTTCTTGGTGCCCATTGGCGAGAGGCTGGTCAATATGCTCAAATCCTCTCCATCGGCTTTATGGCCCATTTTGTTGGTTACCCTACAAGTTTGGGAATTGTCGCCCTTGAAAGGTTGGATATTCTATTAGGATGGCAAATCCTTAATTTTATTTCAATGATTCTCGTTTTAGTATTTGGTTATATCTTTTTACGAAATAATATATTCTCATTTCTCTGGATGTGGACATTTAAAGAATTCGTGGTATATATCCTTTATATGCTTGCCCTCTGGAGAGCACACACTCATGAAAAGATTAGCACACATTCCGCTGATCTCTCAATATAGAGAGAGCCTCATATTAATTCTATATATACTTTTGGCCGTGGTAATGGATTATGCATTACAACTTTTAGCTCGAGTTTTCCATTACGAGGGATTTATTTATAGCAGGGATATATTTAAAATGATTTTTTCATATGCTTTAATCATTCCGTTATCACTTTTCACTATAAAATTTACGAATAATAAGATATCTGGCCTCTATAGTTTGTGGAATTTTTGTATGATGGTTTTACCTGGCTCTCTCTTTTTTTTGAGGAACGATGTAGAATACTGGCACCTATTTCTACTTTTAGGCTCATATATTTGGTTCGTGCTCTTTTATACTCTACTTGATAAGATTCCATTCAGAATAAATTACAGTGGGAATAAGACCATTTTTTTT
>JBBITW010000028.1:0-27309 GCA_037440525.1 Deltaproteobacteria bacterium | reverse complement strand
AGGAAACTGTGCTGTAATGCCATTCTATAGATTCCTCGCTTCGCTCGGAATGACAGAAAAAGAAGGCTCGGAATGACAGAAAAAGGAGGATCGGAATGACTAACATGGCATACATCTCATTACATCTCATTACGACAAAGCCTTAAGGGGAGAGGATTAAGGTTAAGGGGGATAAGCTCCTGCCCCGGGTAAAAGAGGCAATTAATGTGGAAGGATTTATGATATTACATTTTATACTTTCCGAAGTCTTCAGGAGTCATATTTTCAATGATCGTTTTCAGCTCATCCTGCTCATCTAAGAGTCTTGATGCAAATTGGTCTAACTGTTTTGTTGCCTCAATAATCGATTCGGTGATGAAGATAGGAGCTTTAGCCCTTACGGCCAAGGCTATTGCATCGCTCGGCCGGCTATCAACAACGAGTTCTTCTCCATCAACATTTAGGTACAGGTTGGCATAATATGTATTATCCTTGAGATCATTTATAACCACTCGGGTTAAAGAAACATGGAATGTATCAAGAAACTGCTTCATAAGATCATGGGTCATGGGCCGAAGTGTAATTATATCTTCAAGCCCTCTTGAGATTGCCTCAGCCTCAAAGACCCCTATCCAGATTGGCAAGGCCTTCTTACCGCTTAGATCCACCAGGACAACAACTGGGTTTGAAGCCTTTGGATCAACTACAATCCCCATGACCTTTACTTCTAAAAGTCTCTCTTCCATGCTCTTCTCCTTAAAAATAGATATTGGAAGGAATTATATTGGATATGGAATTATTTTAACCTGTATGATAAAGATGTCAACCCCAGAGCTCTGAAAAATTCCTTAATTGACTGGGTAGGTAGGGTTCCAAACCCTTAGAATGCAGACATTAAGAAGTTAAATTGTTTACAATCACTTTTTCAGAAATCTCAGACTTTATTCTAAGTTCAAACTATAAAAAAGGAAGGGGGACTGACTTCCTATATACAATGGCTTCACATGAAGCTATGAGGCTTTTTTTTTCATCATAAACTTTAATCTCATATAGGGCTGTCTTTTGTGTGCAATGAGATTCTCTTGCCTCTGCAGTTAATTTGCTTTTAGGTGCAGGAGTTGATAGATAAGTAATGTTCATGTTCAATGCAACTGCAACCGTTCCATGGGAGTTTGATGCAGTCTCAAAGGCTTCGTCAACCAAAGCAAATAATGCTCCACCATGTGCCATACCGAAGATATTCTCCATATCAGGAGTAAAATGCATCTCCACCTTAGAATATCCCTCTTCGAGCTCAACAAGTCTCAAACCAAATTTTTTTGCAAATGGCTCTTTCTCTACCTGTTTAAAGATGGCTTCTTTTATCTTATTGTCCATAGAGGTATAAAAAATTATGCAAAGGAGTAAGTATTTTCTGCTTCAGATGTGATCAATTCTCTTCTTATCTGTCGACGTCTATCCTTAGGTAAACTCAGGATTACAGTGGTGCCCCTCTTTGGACGACTCTCAACATGGATTCTTCCTCCGTGCTCCTCCACAACCTTCTTTGCAAAGGTTAGACCCAAACCCACTCGATCAGGGCGTGTGGAGAAGAAGGGCTCAAAAATCCGATCGATATTCTTTTTTGAAATCCCTTCACCTTTATCAGATATAGATATTCCTATGTTGTCACCTGTTTTAAAAAGGGTCACCTTTACTACCTTCTTTTTTAAGTCCTTAGGTATCTGGCTTATAGCCTCAATGCTATTCTGTAAAATATTGGAGAGGGTTTTAACAATCAAACCTTTATCAATAAAGAAATTACAGTCCCCCTCCATTGCTTCTGTTTCTAAATGAAGGGATATCCCATTTTCTTCCGCCTCTCTTGAAATGGCTTGAAATGCCTCCTCAACAACACCCTCGACCTTCTCCATTTGAAAATGGGGTTTAGGTATCAGAATATAATCCTCCATCTGTTTAACCATCTTCTCCAATCTATTTGTCTCCCGGATTATCTTTTCGAGATATGATTTACCTCTTTGAGGGAGTGACAATGTCTTAAGAAGACGTTTGGCGAAGCCACTGATGGAGACAATTGGATTTCGAACCTGATGGGCAATCTCCTCAACCATCATCCCGAGATTTACCCAGTGCTCCATCTCTTTTTTCTCTTTCTCTGCATCCTTTAATCGCTGAATCTCCTGGAAGGAAAAGGCCAAAAAAACCTCTCCATCTTCTTTAAAAGAAGTTGTAGAAAGATGGGTGAATACCTTTTGCCCTTCCTTCTGTCTCAAAAGGGCTTCTCCAGTAAAGCCATTTTTATAAATTGTTAAAAAGATTATATTTGGAAGAAAATATGTGAGATCTTCCTCAAGAAAAAGGATTCTTATCCTGTTTCCCTCCAGTTCTCCACGCTCGTAACCAAAAAGCCTCTCTGCATATCGATTTGTATAAAGAATCTTTGAATGCATATCGGTTACGATAAAGGCCACCCCAATCAAGTCAAGCAGATGTTGTCTGGTCTTTAAATTCTCATCCATAATGAAAAACATTTTATTTAATTATAGAAAAAAGTCAAGTATTTGTTTTTTTGTTTCAAGGTTTCTGAAAAAGTCCTGAAGTATTATTTACCATAACATCTACATTATTTATTAATGGGAGCATAAAATAAATGACACCTTGATAAGGGTTCGGCAAGCCACAAGGGCTTGCCCTACGGGAGATTAACGAATCTAAGGCGTAGGGCAAGCCATATTTGGTTTCATTATAAGTTTTTCAGAGACCTCTTTTGTTTCTATTACTTGACAATTTCATAGAATCTCGTTAAAAAACATCTACATTAGATGATATTGAGGAGAAAATGATATTTGGGATAAAGGACAAAATCTTTCCTAAAGAGAAAAATTTTTATAAGATGCTTTCCAATCAGGCCGCCAAAACCCTCGAGGGAATTGAGGCACTTGGAGCATTTGCTGAAAATCCATCCCGTGAAAATGCAAAAATGGTCAGGGAGATAGAGCGTGAGGCAGATGAACTTCGAAGAATACTTGTGGAGGAGCTCCATCAGACCTTCGTAACTCCCATGGACAGGGAAGACATCTATGCCCTATCAAGGGCGATCGATGATATCGTCGACTATGCTAATACGACTGTTGATGAGATGGAGATATATGAGGTCAATCCAGAAGATCACCTCAGGGAGATGGTGGATATCCTGAGGAAGGCTGCTCGAGAAATAAATGAAGCTGTGAAGATACTGGAGAGTTATCCTAAAATAGCCCTCGAACATGCCATGAAGGCAAAATTTTATGAAAATACTATGGAGAAGGCTTATCATTCAGCTTTAGCAGAACTTTTCAAAAATACTGATACCGTATATATGCTAAAGATGAGAGAGATATATCGCCACCTGAGTAATGCAGCAGACAGGAGTGATGAAGCGGCCAATATCATTTCGAGCATTGTGATGAAAACAACATAAATACAAAAACCCGAAGTCTAATCTAAATCCTGAAGTATTAGATGAAACTTAAGACAGAAGTTTTGATTGTTGGAGGAGGTGCAACCGGGACAGGGATATTGAGGGATTTATCCCTTCGTAAAATCCCATGCCTCCTGATTGAAAAAGGGGATTTTCTCTCAGGGGCATCGGGAAGGAATCATGGGCTCCTTCATAGTGGTGCGAGATACGTTGTATTCGATCCTGAGGCAGCACGTGAGTGCATATCTGAAAACAGAATCCTGAAAAGGATTGCCCCGCAATGTATTGAAGAAACAGGTGGACTTTTTATATACTTTCCTGAAGATAGTCAGGAATATAGGAAAAAGTTCATTAGCTCCTGTAATGAGATAGGTATCCCTGCAAAAACACTTAAGCGCGACGAAACACTTTCACTGGAACCCAAGCTCAATCCAGATATCTTAGGTGCAATAGAGGTTCCTGATGGAGCAATCGACCCCTTTCAATTAGTGCTCGCAAATGTGAATGACGCAGAAACTCATGGAGGTAAATTCCTCCTCCATACCAAAGTCATATCAATTCTTTTGGATAATGATAAAATAAAAAGGGTCTTTGCCCAGGACTCAATCAATGGAGAGGAATATTCAATTGAGCCTTCTTTTGTTATCAATGCAACAGGAGCATGGGCAGATGATTTTCTTAAACTGGCAGGTATCGGCCTTCCAATGTCCCTTTCAAAAGGCTCGATGCTTATAACAAATCAGAGGTTCACCCAGAGGGTAATCAATCGTCTGAGACCACCATCTGATGGTGATATCATCGTTCCAAACCACACAGTATCAATTCTTGGGACAACCTCGATAAGAGTGGGAGAGGTTGAAAATTTCGAGGTCACTCCATATGAGGTCTCCATTCTCTTGAGAGAAGCCTCAAAGATGATTCCTGACATTGATTCAGCTCGGTTTATTAGGGCATATGCAGGGATCAGACCCCTCATACAAACAGAAGAAACCAGCAATGATAGAACGCTTAGCAGGGGTTTCTTCCTTATAGATCATGAAAAGAGGAATGGTATAAAGAATCTCATTACCATTACAGGAGGTAAATTGGTTACCTATAGATTAATGGCAGAAAAGGCCTCTGATCTTATCTCCGAAAAAATGGGCATAAAAGTCTCCTGTTCTACACATATGAAACCTCTTTCTGCGACTAAATTCTCAATCATTGAAAGAGATCATCTTAAAAAACTTGGTAAAGGAATTATGCTCTGTGACTGCGAACTGGTCAGTCAAAAAGAGGTTGAAAGTGTATTGAGCCACATGAAGTTAAGGGATCTTCAGGATTTGCTACATCGAACACGCATTGCCAAAGGGACCTGTCAGGGTGGCTTCTGTATATATAGACTACTGAGTCTATTCAAGGAGTTAGAATTAACAGGTGAAGATACCGATCAGATATTGAAAGGTTTTCTTGAAGAGAGGTGGAATGGGATCAGACCAATACTATGGGGGATTGCTATCAAAGAGGAAGAGTTTATTGAAGGTATATATAAAGGAATATTAAATATACAAAGCTCTGAAATTCGGAATGTGGAATAAAAATTTCGAAATCCGCATTCAGGTCATATATGCACTACGATCTCATAATCATTGGAACAGGTCTTTCAGGATTGATGGCTGCCAAAACTGCTGTGGATCTTGGAAGAAGAACACTAATCGTTGGAAAAGGGATGGGTTCTCTAACTCTCTTTTCCAATTCTATTGATATATTAGGGGAGATTTCAGATTCAATTGATTTAAAGGATGGCCTTTCCAGATGGATTGCTAAACATCCATATCATCCTTATTCAAAGGTTGGATTAAAGGGAATCTGGGAAGGACTCTCCTCATTTCTTTCAATTTTCAATTCCGATTACACTTTTAAAACACTGGGGGATAGAAATGTATTTATTCCAACTTGCTGGGGAAATAGGAGACCGACATTTATGATTCCTGAAACAATGATTTCAGGAACCTCTTCATGGGATAAAAAGACACTTATTGTTGGGTTTGAAGGATTTAAAGATTTCAGTTCAAATTTTATTGCTAAACAACTCAAATGGCACGGGATTACCATTAGGATCCCAGAAGCAAAAAATCATGAGATATCATCTCTATACATTTCAAGGTTGATGGAGAGGGAGTCATTTAGAGAGATGGTCGGGCTGGAAATTAAAAAAAATTTAAATGGTGAATCCCATATAGGTTTTCCAGCAATCCTCGGGTTGAATGATCCGGTTGAGATCAAAACCGATCTCGAGCAAAGGATCGGAGCTTATGTTTTTGAAATCCCCACACTTCCTCCCTCAATCCCAGGATTGAGAATATATAATCGTTTCAGGGAATGGTTGATTGATAGGGACGTAAAAATCATTTCAGGCTATCAGGTATCAAAGGTCTCTTTGAATAAAAGGCGATGTGAGGGAATTTTTATCAATAATTTGAAAACATCCAATTTCTTTACCGCTGATCGGTTTATCCTCGCAACTGGAAGGTTCATGGGAGGAGGCCTTATTGCCACCAGAGAAAGGATAATTGAGCCCCTCTTTGATCTTCCCCTGAGTGAGCCTCCCACTTCGGAAGAATGGTTTGGAAAATCCTTTTTTGATAAACACCCTATTCACATGACAGGCATATCCACAGATTCATCACTTCGTCCTGTTCTTAGTGGTGAAGAATTGGCCTTTGAAAATCTCTGGATTGCAGGAACAATCCTATCAGGCCATAGCTATCTTGATGAAAAATCGAAAGAGGGAATTGAGATTGCTACAGGTTACTGGGCAGGAAAATGTGCATTGATGCAATAATCGAAATTATAAGGTATTATGTTTATTTGGGTTTAGTTATTGGAATTTAACTGGATCCTTCCAACAGGCGGTTGAATGAATGGATAATTATGAGAAGACATTGCTAAGGATTAACCCTGATGCATGTATCCGCTGTGCAACCTGCACTGCTATGTGCCCTGTCTCCCGGGTCACTTCTGTCTTCCCTGGCCCTAAACAGGCAGGACCAGGGGCAGAACGATTTCGCAAAATTTCCACCTCTTTGGATGAATGGATTGACCTCTGCATTGGTTGCAATCTCTGTAATCTCGCATGTCCTTCAGGTGTACCAATCTCTGAGCTTAACCTTATGGCTAAAGCAAAATACCTCGATGAGAAGGGAAGGCCTCTTCGGGATTGGATCTTAAGTCACATCTACCTTTTTGGAAAACTTGGAAGCCTTCTTTCACCTATCATTAATCGAGCCCTCAGAAATTCTTTTTTGAAATGGTTGCTCGATACATTTTTAAAAATAGAAAGGAAAAGAGAACTTCCCCTATATCAAACCCCGACATTTAGAAAGTGGTTTAAAAGACATCGGCTTCACAAAGCTGAGTTAGCTCCACCTCCATTTAATAAAGGAAAAATGAATGGTAGGAAGGTAGCATATTTCTATGGTTGTTACATAAATACAAACGAAGTAGATGTTGGAAAGGCAACAGTCCAAGTCCTTGAAGCCATTGGTCTCGATGTTATCCTCCCCCATCAAAGATGTTGTGGGATTCCAATGCTCGGAAATGGTGACTTTAGAGGTGCAAAAAGGTTGGGACTAAAAAATGTAGAATCACTCCTAAAAGCTTTCCAATCAGGATACGATATAATCTTCTCCTCAACAAGCTGTGGATACATGATAAAACACGAATATAGCCATCTTCTCAATATTCCAAAATCTGAGGAACTTTCAAGAAATATATTTGATATATTTGAATATCTCAGGAATATGAGAGAATCAGGAAATATTAAAACCGAATTCAAATCCCTATCTTTAAAGGCTGCCTACTTTGCCCCATGTCATCTCAGGTCTCTGGGGATTGGACTTCCTGCCCTCGAAATCATTAGGCTTATTCCAGGCCTTCATATTGAAAAGATAGAGGCAGATTGTTGTGGACTTGGAGGGATGTTTGGGTTTAAGAAGGAGAGATATGAGATTTCCGAAGAGATAGGAAAGGATTTATTAGAGGCCATTAAACGTTTAAAACCAGAGGTTATCCTTACCGATTGCGAGGGATGTCGAATTCAGATCAGAGACCTCACCGGTCTAAATGTTCTTCATCCAATTCAGATCCTAAGGGACGTAATGACTTAAATCCAAAGAGTGGTTCATTTCAGGAGATTCCAAGTAAAACTTTAGGGTTTCTCCTTGTCATCAAGTCTATCTCCCTTTCTGTAATCCCTGCCTCCATGAGACGAGAAATAAATTCCTTCATGGAAGTGGTATTATCGGGGAGTCGCATGCTACCGGCATCTGTTCCAAGAACACATCTTTCAGCCCCTATGGTTCTAATTTGATTAACTATAGTCTCAATAGGCGTTCTTACATGAGGAACATCTGTAATAGCCATATAATCGTGTTCCATAAAAATATGATCCGAGGCCCACTTCTTCTGTGCATCGAGTGGATAACCTGGCATATCAGTAGATACACTCGAAACCATGACTTTGAGGCCTTTCTCTTTTGCACGTTTAACTATGGCATCAACCTCCAGGGTTGAGAGATGGCCTGAGGCTAAAAAGGATTGACTCCTGCTTACAAGTTCTATTATCTCTTCTACCTCCGGTATTAACTTCCCTTTTTCATCAAGAATATATATTGGCTTTCCCCTCCTCTTATAAGGAAATATCTTCAGGTCAACGCCATAAGCATCGAGATGGGCCTTAGAGCTATATGTAGGCATCTCGATCTGTTTTGTTCCAAGGGCGAGGGCAATTTCTACAACCGATGGACTGAGTCCTCCCACTGCCTCATTTAACATGATAGAACCGAAGGCCTTAGTTTTAAAACCCAATTCATTTATTGTATCTGCCATCGTTGTTGTATTATATGTGTGATCAAGAAATAAAAGACCTGCCATCCCTTCTTCGTGAGAGAGTTTTATTGCCTCGAGGGCAGTAAATTTCCTCTTCTGAATTGAAGGGGCAGGATGTAGATGAAGATCATACATACCTTCCAGACTTATCATTCTCATTCTCCTTTCCTGTTTTTTTCTCGCCTCCTAAGAAGACCAAACCTCTTTAATAGCTTCTTGGCCAGGGTCCTATCCCAGGTCGATCAGGATACTTTTCTGCTATCGCCTTTACCTTTGGATGGTCTAAGGCAGTTAAATGTCCCTTATCATGGACCAATTGATCTCCTACTCTCCAGGTGGCTTGCCTTAAATCTCCTGTTATATGAAGCCAATATGGATACTTTTGGGTAGGCCAAGGAGCACCAATGTGGAAATGTATATTACATGCATCAGAATGTTCAACTATACGACGTATCAATGGATGGTTGCATTGTTGAGGGGGTACCACTGCCTTTGGATGAACCCCTGAGTGAATTTCAGGAAAATTATAAACAGAGTCTCCCAGTTTATCCTCCATCGATTTCAGGAAACGTCTCAAGGCATCAGCTTCATCCTTCCCTTCAATCTTTATGATACGATTCTTTTCTATGGTCAATATTACTGGATTCTCAAAGACAGGTGGAATCCCTATATATCGAGACCACCAGCTTAGCATACAATCAAATACAACTGTCCCTGAAGTCTCCTTGACGTTTATTGGCGGAAAGACCCATTCTGGAAATGGTCTATAACCTGGCCCCTCATTTCTGCGCCGGGTATAGGTCGGAAACCTCGGATGTGTTGGTGGTCCGATGATACCTTCTATGTGAGTCCCTCTTTCATCTTTTATCTGGAATGGCATTCCTCCATGCCCGAATGGAACACATGCCTGATACCTGATTTCGGAGACAAGTTCATAAGGTGTTTGAACCCAGGGACTGTTGAGCAACTCCGTAGTAGTAGCAAAATTTCTGACCAGGGTTACATTAAACTCTGTTGCTGTCTCCTGAATTATCTTTAACTCCTCAATTGTTAGATCAAAGGAGTGATTGATAAATACATTACTTGCCTTCAATGCCGCCATAAAGACAGGAGGGACTCGCCAGGCATGAATTCTCGAAGGTTCATCAATCCAAAGGATCGATGGATTGGCACCTCTGCTCTGAATGGCTGACTGAATCAACGAAATGGCTTTTGTATCTACAAGATTGTCACCTCCATACAATCCATCTATATGCGCAAGGAGGACAACCTCATCCCCTGCCTTAATCTCAGCACAATTATCTAAAAGATCATTGATAGCATTTGCCATTCCCCTTGTTATCCCCATTGATTCCATCGTTTAGGCCTCCTTTTAATAAAAATATGAAAAACCCCAATTTGATCGATTCTTATACGATTTAAAAATTCAAAATCTCTAATCATAAAAACAATAAGTCTAAGACATCGGCAATACTACGGAAAACAAAGTCAGGCTGAAGCGGTGAATGCCTGTACTGGCTCAATTTCTCCTCATCCGTTACACCTGTCAGGACAATCCCTGTTGAAATCCCTGAATCCTTCCCCATCTTGATATCCGTTTCAATACGGTCTCCAATCAATATACAATCTTCTGGCTTTAACTTCAATATATTTAGGGCTGTCTTTACCATTATAGGAGAAGGTTTCCCTACAATTGTCTCAACCTTCTTCTCTGTCACTGCCTCAATGGCTCCTATCATCCCTGCACAATCCGGAATCTCTCCACCTTCTACTGGACATGTCCTATCAGGATTTGTAGCAATAAAGTGCGCACCCAATTTAATTGCCTGATAAGCAATGTTCAGTTTTCTGTAATCAAATGTCCTGTCAAATGCCACAACCACATAATCTATCTCTTTTGGCTCTTCGGTTATTGTGAAACCTGCCCTTTTTAACTCCTCAATAAAGGGAGGCTCTCCAATAATAAACAGCCTTGCCATGGGTGCATTATCCTTTAGATAATGTGCCATGACAAATGAGGAATTTATCACCTCATCAGGCTCTGTTGGAATCCCGAGGCTTGTCAGTTTGGAGGCATACTCCTCCCTTGTCTGTAATGGTTTGTTTGAGAGAAAGACAATCCTCTTTCCTTTTTCCCGAAGAGTTCGAATCACCCTGTCTGCTTCTGGAATGAGCCTTTCACCGAGATAAATTGTCCCATCTAAATCAAAAATAAAACCCCTAAACATTTTTCTATTTTATGAATCTCCCTCCTTGATTTAACAATGAAAAGCTATACTCCATCAAATCAAAGCAATACATTTATCAGGATTCAAGAATAGAAAGAGTTCCTCCCCTTCCCTCTGAGTAATATAATATGGGGTCTGAACCCTTATCATAACACCATCTATATTCACAAAGAGGTAGAGTAAATTCCCCATATATGCCCTGTGCTGGATAGTGCCCTTATATAGATTCACCCTACTTTTATCCTGATCTTTTTGAACCTCTATATCTTCGGGTCTAATTGAGGCATATACCTTCATCCCTGAAGAAACAATTGATGAATCAAATATCTTACAGATAATCCTCTGGCCAAATTCGCTCTTGATATAGACCTGATTACTATCCTTTTGAACCTCTAATATTTCTCCGGGTATTAAATTTGTAGTCCCAATAAAATCTGCTACAAAGCGGTTTGCAGGCCTCTTGTAGATATCCTCAGGAGTCCCTATTTGTGAAATATTACCTGAATCCATTACTGCAATCCTGTCTGAGATTACCATCGCTTCTGCCTGATCGTGAGTTACATATACAGTTGTGATTTTCATCTGTCGGACTATGCTTTTAATTTCAAATCGCATCCTCTCACGAAGCTTTGCATCAAGGTTGCTAAGAGGTTCATCAAGTAACAGCACCTTTGGATTTCTTATAAGTGCCCTGGCAAGGGCAACCCTCTGCTGCTGTCCGCCACTGAGTTGCGAGGGATACCTTTTTTCCAACCCTTCCAATCCTAAAGATATCAATATCTCTTTTACCCTTTCTTTTATAACCTCTCGGGGAAACTTCTGGATCTTCAAACCATAGGCTACATTGTCGAATACCCTCAGGTGAGGCCAAACTGCATAATTCTGAAATACCATACCTATCTCCCTCTGTGAGGGCGGAACAAAGCCCTGTGAAAACATTGGCCGGTTGTCTATAAAGATATCACCTTCGTCTGGCCTCTCAATACCTGCAATACATCTCAGTGTGGTTGTCTTTCCGCATCCGCTTGGACCAAGTAGTGTTAATATTTCACCTCTTTCCACTGTCAGGTGGATGTGATTCACCGCTACAATATTACCAAATCTCTTAAATAGGTTCTCGATCCTGATAAAGGCCACTAATACCTCCCCCCTGATGAACCCCATGCTGCCCCAAGTATCCCTCCTCCAATTCGTGCCACCAGAAGGAGGAGCATAAAGATAATCACAATCATCAGAAAAGCCATAGCCCCTGCAATCCCAAATTCCATCCCCCGATGCCAGTTCAGATATATACCAATGGGAAGGGTCTCCCATCCACCCCTGTAAAGGAAGATAGCAGTGGATATCTCTTGAAACGCCATGATAAAGAACATCACGAGGCCAACAAAGATACCTTTAAGCAATAATGGCAGAGAAATATTCCAGAATGTTCTGAGTTTCCCAGCACCCGAAACCTCTGATGCCTCCTCGAGGGAGGGATCGAGCTGAAGATATGAGGCATGAGCCATTCTAAGGAAATAAGGAAGTCTACGAATAAATAGCGATAGAGGCATGATGATCCAGTGCGTTGCCAGTGGAATCCCTTCCCAGAAGGCAAGTAGATAACTTACACCAACTGCAATGCCTGGAAAGGCGAGCATAAGTGTAATGACAAAATCGAGTGTATCTTTTCCCGGAACCTTTGTTCGGGTAATAAGATATGATGTCGGAAGACCGAATAAGACTCCGAATAGTAATGCTACTCCACTGAAGAGAAATGAATTCTTTAAAAGAACAGGTGTCTCGAGAAAGATGAGCCTGAAATTATCGAGAGTCCAGTATGTTGGAAGAGGTTGTAAGACCCATCTCCTTGAGAAGGCAGAAAGCCCGAGCACAATCGGAATAAGCAAGACCAGGATGGCAATAAATATCATATATAAATAGGAGGAAATCTTTATCAATATCTTAGTTTCAATGATTCTTCCCTCGAGGGTTGTGCCTTTTGAGAGGGCAGTATATTTCTTTCTCTCAACCCACGACTTTGAGAACAGGAATATACCTACACATATAATAGAAGAAATTACAACAGATACAATCCCCATATATTTTCGATGCATATCAGTGAAGTGGTAAGCAATGTTAATATAGGAAATGGAAGGAAGAAAATCCTGAAGCCCGAAGATCAAGGGGGTAAGCCAATCTGTGAATGGCCATAAAAAGACAATAACCGCCCCTGCCAGATAATTTGGACTGCAGAGGGGAAGGGTAACTGTCAAAAATCTCTTAAAACCTCCAGCTCCTTCAACCTCGGCTGCTTCTTCGAGGGAGGGATCTATATTGGTAAACCCTGCTGAAAGGCTAAGTACAATAAAAGGAAGAAGATGGAGTGATTGGATGAATACCAGGCCATGGAGTCCAAATATAAAATTTACGGGTTTGCTGATTAACCCCCAATCGAGGAGGAGGAGATTCACTGTGCCCATCTTTCCAAAAAGGACAATAAGGGCAAATGCCCCAGCATAGGCAGGTAAGACAATTGGCAGGAGGATGAGTGCTGTAAAAAGAACCTTTCCTTTGAGTCTATATCTTGCAAGAATATATGCCAGCGGTAGCCCAAAAATGGTCGTCGTTAAAAGCACCAGAAGGCCTAAGAGTAGAGTGTTGCCAAAGGTTTTTAGATAATAAGGATCCCTGAAGAAATCAATATAATTCTTTATACCATAGTAATTTGTTCCTGCAATTTTAAAACTTTCAATTACTAAAAATGAGAGTGGATAGATAACAAAGAGGCCAACAATTGACCACAGGATCGCTGAGATAATCAGGTTGCCTCTCGACATTCTTTATTCCTTGTTAATTATAAATAGCAGGGGAGAGCATTGGCTCTCCCCTTTCTCTTTATGATGAACTCAAAAGAATCATTTTACAAGCAATGTGCGCGCTTCAGAAGCCGATAATCGAGCGGCCGCATAAGCTCCATCAAATTCAAAGAGCTTTCGGGCTTCTTTAATCTTCGCATCTGCCTTGCTTGTATCCACTCCTTTCTTCTTCGCAGCCTCTATTTCACCTTCCACTTCCTCTATCAGAAATAGACTGCTCTTCAGCTCTCTCCATTTTCGATAAATCTCCATCTCATAGTAGCGGTTAACCTCATCCCATCGTTTCGTGGCAAGGGCGAGATCGTAGTTTATGAATCCCACTTTTAGATCCCAGAATGAGTCTACTCCGAGGGCATCACGTGCATGTTTTGCCATGCTAACACCCTCCTTTTCCCAGAGAGAAAATCTAATGTCTGTTCTTGCTGTAAAGTAACGACCTTCGAGTACATACTTCTGTCCTTCCATGCTGAAGAGCCAGTCGAGGAATATCTTTCCATTGTTCTCGTTGGGTGCATTTTTAAGCAAACCCACTGCCTCTGGAACCAGAATTGTCTTATCCGGTAGTAAATCACGAACCGGATAGCCATCTGCCCTTGCACTCATAGCATTCATCTGGGGCTGTGCAATACCTATGGGGACTTCACCCCTGCTCACCATATGGGTTGTATCCACACTTCCTGTGGAGAACCTTGCCAACTGAGCTGCAAGCAACCTGTTATAAGCCCACCCCTCTTTCTCACCAAAGCTCTGGAGATGAATCTCTATCACCTCGTGTTGTGTACCGGAGGCATAAGGTAAGGTCTGGACAATATATTCTCTATAGATAGGATTTAACAAATCTTTCCATGTCTTTGGCACAGGAAGCTTTAATGCCTTAAGGACTTTTTCGTTATAGAGATTGGTCACAATCCAGGGTGCAAAGCATGTCCACATAAACCTTTCGTCCTTCACCTTCATGCCACCCCATTTATCTGGAACCTTGTCCCAATATTTAGGCTTATATGGAACTATGAAGCCCTCTTTTTCTAAAACCTCAAAGGCCGGAGCCCCGGCGCCAAGGAATACATCTGCATCAGGCTTCCCTTTCCATGCCCTCACCTTATCCACACAGACAGGCCATCCACCAGGCCTTACAAACGTGATCTCTATTTCCTTTCCAAAAGTCTTTTTATAGTATTCCTTAAACCCCTTCATCAAACTGTCGGATAACTCTTTATAAACCGGGCCTACCCAACCAACCTTTTCCTTCTGTGCCAATACCTCACCGGAAAACAAAAAGGTGAAAAATAATAACAAAATGAAAATCTTCTTTCCTGAGATATTTCTATCCATTTGAAAACCCTCCTTCCTTTTAATTAATTCATTAAAATTTTTCAAAATAATATATTATTTAGATAAATCATGTCAAGTAAATTACTGTTTGGGCTCTGAAAAAATATTTAAATAGTTAACCCCTCCATACCTCCCCTTAAAAAGACTGTGTCACAACGAGGTGTATGCCATGTTTGTCATTCCGAGTCTCCCTTTTCTGTCATTCCGAGCGGAGCGAGGAATCTATAAGATTGCCACGCAATGACTGATCCGCCTTTGGTGGAAATGCCTTTAGTAAAAAAATCGCTCAATTTAGGTTAGAATAATTTTACATTAAAAAGTTCCTATAAATAGATTAAATCACAGTCTTAAATAGGTTTTTTCAAAGCTCTCTACTTGAGAATTGACTTTCTACAAAAAATCTATTAAAAATATAGATAAAATCTCCGAGCCTATTTCCTGAATCCTTTTTTTGGATATGGAAATTGGCCGATAGGGCATGGCTGGAAACGGCCATACCTCCCGTGTTTGGAAAGGAGATAAAGCAATTAAAAAGGCCGATATCTCAAACACGGGTATCGGTTTTTTATTATAGATAGAAAATGAATTATGGAGTAATAAGTGAAAGGCTTCTTTAAAGTTCAGACACCTGAGCAACTTCTTCAAAAGATAGGGCGTTTCAAATCCCTCTCTTCTGAAAGTGTCCACATTGAGGATGCTCTCCATCGTGTCCTCGCAGAGGACATCATATCTCCAGTAAATCTACCAGAATTTCCACGTTCGACAGTGGATGGATATGCCCTGAAGGCAAAGGATACATATGGAGCGACTGAGAAAAATCCCACTATTCTTAAGGTTGTTGGTGAAATTCAGATGGGAGAGATCTCTGATATTGAGATTAAGGATGGGGAGGCAGTAAAGGTTGCAACTGGAGGATTGGTTCCGAAAGGTTCAGATGCTGTGGAAATGATAGAGTATGCAGAACTGGTAGAAACGAAAATCCTGCACATCTATAAATCGGTCTCACCTCTGGAGAATGTGATTCAGATTGGCGAGGATGTTAGAAAAGGAGATACAGTTCTTAGAAAAGGTTGCCTCCTAAGACCTCAGGAGATAGGCTTATTGGCAGGGATAGGCATAGCTCAAATCCCTGTATTCCTTAAACCAAGAGTTGGTATCATCTCTTCTGGTGATGAAATCGTCCCCTTAGAAGATGTTTTGGCCCCTGGTGAAATACGGGACATCAACCGTTACACCATCACCTCAATGGTTAAGGAGGTGGGTGGGGTTCCTTCTTTCTTCGGTATTGCGAAGGACCGCTTTGACGATATCAAAGAGAAGATTGAGTTAGCCCTGATGGATTCAGATATGGTAATCATTACAGGCGGAAGTTCTGTTGGAACCTTAGATTTAACAATGGAAGTCCTTAAGACATTTCAGGGGGCAGAAATCCTTGGCCACGGGGTCTCAATTCGTCCAGGGAAACCAACACTTCTTGTAGATATTCGAGGAAAGCCATTTCTGGGCCTGCCCGGACATCCTGTCTCTGCAATGGTAATATTCCATCTTTTTGGTAAACCAATAATGAAGATTCTATCAGGTCTCTCTCAAGATACATTCCTGTCTAAAATAAAGCTCAGGGCAAGGGTAAGTTGTAATACCCCATCTATATCTGGGAGGGAAGACTATGTCCGTGTGAGACTGGAGGAGGAAAATGGTATTATCTGGGCTCATCCCATCTTTGGAAAATCAGGTGCCATATCAAATCTGGTAAATGCCAATGGACTGATCAGGATTGCCATGAACGAGGAAGGTCTGGAAGAAGGAGAGGAGGCAGAGGTATTCCTTATATGAAGCGTCACATCTATCTAAAGAAAAGAACACTTGAGGAAGCCAAGACAATCATATCTTCCAAGATCATTCCTCTAATTCAGCTTGGATCTGAGATGGTGCCTGTTATTCATTCAAAAGGAAGGGTCACAGCAGAACCTGTCTTCGCCAGAATCTCATCTCCTTCATACTGCTGTGCAGCTATGGATGGAATTGCAGTAAAAGCAGAGACAACCTATGGAGCAGGAGAGGCTACGCCAAAATCCTTAACCATCAATAAAGAGGCCTTTTTCATAAATACAGGAAACCCACTGCCTCAGGGAACAGATGCAGTTATTATGATTGAAGACGTCCATATCATAGACTCTGAAAAGATTGAAATAAGAGAGGCCGCCTATCCATGGCAACATGTGAGATTCGTTGGAGAGGATATTATTGTAAATGAAATGTTATTTCCAGTGAATCATAAAATCACCCCCTATGACATTGGAGCGTTGCTCGCATGTGGGCATAAGGAGGTCATGGTCAAAAAGAAACCAAAGGTACTAATCATTCCAACAGGATCAGAACTTCTTGAACCGGAGGATTTCGATCCTCAGGGATCAGTGCTTCGGCCGGCCTTTATAGAATCCAATTCCTATGTTCTTGGTGGATTGATTAAAGAGGATGGAGGAGAATTTATTCGGCACCCTACTGTTGGAGATGATTTTATAAAGATAAAGGAGGTGCTTTTTGAAAATTTCGAAAAATTTGATCTCATCCTTATAATTGCAGGTTCATCAGCAGGCTCTGAAGATTATACCAGAAATATAATAGAAGAATCAGGCGAGATTTTTCTTCATGGCATCTCAATAATGCCTGGAAAACCAACCCTTGTAGGAAGATTTAAAGATTGTCCAATAATTGGAATCCCTGGTTATCCGGTATCTGCCATTATATCTTATGAAGAAATTGTAAGACCAATCATCTATCAATCCCTGGGCCTGATGGAGCAGAAAAGACCCAGGATAAGAGTCCTGCCGACTCGAAAGATTCCCTCCAAACTTGGAACAGAGGAATTTTTAAGGGTAAAGGTTGGAAAGGTTGGGGAAAGATTCTTTGCAACCCCCCTGCAGAGGGGCTCTGGAGTTATCACTTCCTTGACAAAGGCAGATGGAGTTATCAGGATACCTCCATCTTCAGAGGGTATAGCGGAGGATGAAGAGGTGGAGCTTGAGCTTCTAAGGCCTATTGAAGAGGTTCTTCATACTGTGGTTATGGTAGGAAGTCATGACCTAAGCCTCGAAATCTTATCTAACTTTTTGAGAAAATCTTATCCTCCGATTCTCTTCTCCTCTCATCCTGTAGGGAGTCTTGAAGGAATACTCGCCATAAGAAACGGTATATGCCATATGGCAGGCGCCCATCTTCTCGATCCTGATAGTGGTGAATATAACTTCCCTTATATAAGGGATTATTTAAAGGGAGTGGACTTAAAGGTGATCAATCTTGTCTATCGTGAACAAGGCTTGATGGTCAGGAAAGGAAACCCAAAAGGGATTGAGGGGCTTAAGGATCTTGTTCGAGAAGATATATCCTTCATCAACCGTCAAAAGGGCTCAGGAACAAGGATTCTTCTTGATCATTCTTTGAGACTCTTATCTATCGAATCCCATAAGATAAAGGGATATGAAAGGGAAGAATTCACCCATATGGCTGTTGCCTCTGCGATATCGAGCGGTATGGCAGACACAGGTATGGGAATCCTTCCTGCAGCAAGGGCGATGAATCTTGATTTTATCCCTATTGCGAAGGAACGTTATGATCTCATAATACCCTCAATATATTTTGAAGACGACAAGGTCAAAAGGGTAATAGAAGTGATTCGTTCAGATGATTTTAAGAGTATCCTCCTCCAGATGGGAGGATACGATGTATCGAGGACAGGAGAAGAATTATTCAAAAGCTGAATGAGGAATGCAGATTTCAGAATCACAAATTTTTAAAGATGGTTTCGTTCTGCATCCTTAAATTCTCAATCTGAGAATAAGGGTATGTTATTCGATCCTTTCAAACGAATAATCAACTATCTAAGAATCTCTGTGACAGACCGGTGTAATCTGAGGTGTCGCTACTGTATGCCAGAGGAGGGAATTCCTCTCATCCCGCATGAGGAAATCCTGACATATGAAGAGATATTAAGAGTAGTGCGCGTCTTTGCAAGGGAAGGTATTTCCAAAGTTAGATTAACAGGAGGTGAACCACTTGTTAGAAAGGGGATTGTAGAGTTCATAGCCAACCTTTCACGAATAGAGGAGATAAAGGATCTAAGCCTCACCACAAATGGAATCCTTTTAAAAGATTTTGCAAGAGATCTGAAAAGGGCTGGTTTGAAAAGAATCAATATAAGCCTTGATTCGCTGAAGAGGGAGAGGTTTCAAAACATCACTGGCAAGGATGGCTTTGAACAGGTATGGGAAGGAATACTCGAGGCACTAAAGCTGAATCTCTCTCCTATTAAGATAAATATGGTAGCTATCAGTGGAGTAAATGATGACGAAATCGAATCCTTTGCTCAATTGACCCTCGAGCTTCCTTTAGTTGTTCGTTATATCGAATATATGCCCTCCGGCAATTTAGATCAGTGGAGTGAAAATGATATTATTACAATTCCTCAAATAAAGAGACGCCTTGAAAATATAAGCAATTTGATACCAATTCCTCCAGGGGAGTGGGATGGTCCTGCAAAGAGATATAAACTTGAAGGAGCCATTGGAGAAATTGGATTGATTGGAGCTTTAAGCGAACATTTCTGCAGTGAGTGTAATCGTCTGAGACTTACATCGGATGGTAAGATAAGAACCTGTCTATTTTCTGATGATGAGATAGATATAAAAGATTTTTTGAGAAGAGGTGGAGGGGACGAAGATCTGAGAGAAAGACTGATGATTGCCCTAAAGAAGAAACCCCAAAGACATCATATCAATACAGGCCAGTTTAGAAAATGTCAGAGGAATATGTCAGCAATTGGAGGATAAAACAGAGAGATTTAATACATTTTGAAATAAGGAGAAGATATGCAAAGGCTTACACATTTCGATAAATATGGTCGGGCAAAGATGGTGGATGTAACCGGAAAAAAAGAGACCATCAGGGAGGCTGTGGTCTGTGGTTCCATTTATATGAAAAAGGATACATTTAAAAAGATTATGACAGGCAAGATTGCAAAGGGAGATGTCCTGTCAGTGGCAAAGGTGGCGGGTATTATGGCCGCAAAAAGGACCTCTGAGATAATCCCTATGTGCCATCCGCTAAATATCTCCCATATAGATATCAATTTCTACCCTTTTGAGAAAGAGAATAGGATAGATATAGAGGCAAAGGTTAAAATAGAGGCAAAGACAGGTGTTGAAATGGAGGGTTTTTTGGCAGTTGCCGCTTCGGGTTTAACCATCTATGATATGTGCAAGGCAATAGATCGGGGGATGGTAATTTCAAATATCCATCTTGTAAAGAAAAAAGGCGGAAAAAGTGGAACCTATATGGCAAATAAATAAGATAAATAAATTTTGAAAGGAGATCCATGAAGGCAATTCAAAGAGGAAGGGTTCTGGCAGTAAATATCAGTGAGGAGAAGGGTACAAAGAAGAAAAATATAGGATCCTGTAATCTCTTGAAAGACTTCGGTCTTATGGGTGATGCCCATGGGGGTACATGGCACAGACAGGTAAGTTTACTTGCAAATGAATCGATTGAAAAGATGAAGGTTAGGGGGCTCAATGTAGGGTATGGTGATTTTGCAGAAAATATAACAACCGAAGGGATAGACCTCGTCAGCCTTCCTCTCGGAGCGGAGATTCATATCGGGAACTATGTTATACTTCGAGTTACCCAAATTGGAAAGGAATGCCATGAGCGATGTTCAATTTATTATCAAGCAGGTGACTGTGTAATGCCCCGAGAAGGAATCTTTGCTGAAGTGCTAACCGAAGGAGAAATAAAAGTAGGGGATGAAATAGTTATTTATCAATAATCAATGGATAATAAAATTACTCGGAGCAATTAAATCTTTACAATTATGCCCTCACCCTGATGAGGTTTTCTCGCAATGAGGTGTATGCCATTTTTGTCATTCCGAGCGAAGCGAGGAATCTATATAATTCAAACCCTTATAAAACATAGATTATCAGAATGACATTACGACAAAGCCTCGATGTGTGGGGAGAGGGTTAAGTGGGGGGGCAGACCGACAGATGTCATTTATTTAATGCTCCCATTAATAAGTAACTAAGCTTCAGATAATAAAATTGTTAGATTTAGGAACCAATTATGTTCAAAGTTGCAATATTAACGATTAGTGATCGAGGCTCAAAGGGTGAACGGGAGGATTCGAGCGGTCCACTCATCCATGAAATGGTAAAGGATATACCTGCAAATGTTATACATTACGAAATCATCCCTGATGAAAAGGAGAAGATTATCGAGGCATTAAAAAAGAGTGCCGACCATTTTAAGGCAGACCTAATCCTTACCACAGGAGGAACAGGGCTTAGCCCCAGAGATGTCACACCTGATGCAACACTGGAGGTGATTGATAAAGAGGTGCCTGGTTTTGCAGAAGCAATGAGGGCAGAGGGTCTAAAGAAGACCCCGCACTCAATGATCTCCAGGGCAGTTTCAGGTGTTCGTGGCTCGAGTTTAATCATTAATTTACCAGGAAGTCCTAAGGGGGTAAAAGAAAACCTGAGTGTGATAATCCCCGCCCTTCCCCACGCACTATCAAAATTAAAGGGTGACCCTTCTGAATGCGGGCAGGAATAAAAATTTTCAATTTGATTAGAAGTAATCTTTCCAAATTCTCACTTTCTGCTCCAGTTACCATATTGATCCTGAATCCACCAACCCTTTTTAGCTGAATCGCGTCGAAGATCAGCAAATTGTTTAATAGCCTGAGGCATAACCTGTTTGAGATTCTCTTCATTCTCGGGTACTCTATTTATCCTTATTATGGCCCTTGCCATCCCGTTGATCACTGTCCTTCTATTTTCGTTTTCCATTGCAATTAGCCTCTTATCCTCACCTGTTAATAGCCTTTCTTCCCTGATAAGAAGCATCCCATTGTTCCCTTCTCCAACAGCTCCATTTTCCCTCAACCTGTCCATATGGCTCAGTCTCGCGCCCATCTCCCTATAAGCATTTACCACCTCGGGCATCCTCTTTATTATCTCTGCAATCTTCTCAGAAAGGCCTGCCTCTTGAGCATAGACTGAGCGAACAAATTCAAATCTTAAAGAACTCTCAGGTTTTCCGCCTGACTCCCCTTCCTTCGGTTTATCCTTGTCAACCTTTCCCGGAGCCATTAATTCCTTCTCGAGTGCCTTATAGGCCTCCTTAACATCCTTTTCGGGAAAATAGATATTTACAGTAATTACCGCACAGGAAACTACCACCAAAAAAAAGACTGCAATCATAATAAAATTTTTCTTCCTCATAGACTTTCCCTCCTCATCATTTTATTCCTTCTTCTTTGCCCTTTGAGATGCTTCAGTGATTGTCCATAATAGTTGATTTATTGCAATTCTGTTATTATATGGAGCTACTTTTACAGACAAATCCTTGATTCCAAAAAGATTCCTATTTGATATCTCGAGCTCTTCAAAAATAAGATATCCATCCTTCAAAAACAAGCTCATCACTCCCTTATCAAAATTACGATCTCCTATATAACCCCTTAAAGAGGTGCCTCCAACCTTCTCCAGGAAGCTCTTGCTGATTACGGTCTTCTCATCCTTAGTCCTGTATGTCCAGAAATCTGCCTTCCCGATAAAATCATTTATACTGGTTCCTCTCCCCTTAAAAGTTGCAATACCATCGACCTTTCCAGAAATATACCCCTTAATTGATCCAATCTCATCACAAAGTCTTCTCAGGCTTATTTCCTTAACCAGAAAACCTCCTCTAATATGAAAACCTTTCAAGAAGTCAATAATGATAGAGCCTCTCAGTTTCCCTCCGAATAGATTAGCACCAAGATATTCAATATTCAAAACCCTTCCATTCTGTCTTATCCCAATCTCTATACGATCCAATATCTTAAAGCCATAGGTTAAAGAATCAATAGTAATTCTTGAAATACCATTTCTCATTCTCTCCTGAGAAAAATTTTTATAAAGAAGGTCAAATCGGGATTTTTCAAAAGAGGGGATATCAGTCAGAGGGCTATCCTCACTGCCTTCCACGTATTCAATCGGTAAGATTCCGTTTACAGGGCCTAAAGCATATTCTCTATTCTCCCCTTCGATAATAAAGTCTCTGAGTCTCAAATCTCCTCGAAGACTTAACTTCCCCTCTCCATAGCCGATGGAGAGAGATGATGAGATAAAACCCTTTAAACCTGTATAGAGAAGATTATCAGGGAACACATCCCAGAAGGCATTTCTTATTTCAACGGCTTTGACTTCAGGGAGTTTTAATTTAAGTTCAATTTTCCGCTCTCCTCTTTTAAACCCTTTTATCTCCCCTGCAAGCTCAATCGAAATATTTTTAGAAGCCATATCAGCCTTAAGAGAAATATCTTCATCTTTTAATTCAAGCTTTGCCCGAAGTCTCCCATCCTTCAAAAAATTTTTACCATGCTTTGGGCTGAAGAGAGATAAGTTATCTGCCTGGAGTATTCCCTGAAGATGAAATGATTTGGGGGAATCGATTCTCCCTTCAAAGGTTGCATCTTTAATAATTCCATTTATCTGATAAGGTAGTCTTAATATATCCTTTGAAGCCTCAAATATGAGGCCAATGTCAATGCCCCCAGCGGAAATCTTTGTCTTAATCGGAAATGGACCTTCTTTAAATCTTCCCTGTGCTGTAATCTTTATCAAACCCTTTAATGTCTCGGCCTGAGAGAGATCAATAAAAAAATTCTTCTCATCAAATTTACCAATCCCGTTTATATGCCCGAAAGAAATATCCTGAAAAATGAAACCTTCCGCAGAGAATCTAATAGCTCCTGATAGAGTCCCATCTTTGGAAAGTAAATTTAGATAGAGGTCACATTGATGAATTGAAGCCCTTTTATTCGGAAAAGAGGTATCGATACCCTTTATTTCGACAGTGAAAAAATTATTATCTCTTGGAATGATTAATTTCAATTCTTTAATTGATGATCTTATATCTTCTATCTCAAAAATGAGATCCCTTAGGGAGATGCTATCCTTAATATAATAAATGTCTGAACTACTCTTAAGAGCCGAAAATGAATAGCCGCCATAAGCTAATCTCCCCACTTCTATAGAATTTTTCCCTGAAAATGCCCCACCTCTCACCATACCTTCTATTGTAACCCTAACATGATCAAGATAAGCAATTTTATCATTATTTAACTTCAGGGTAATCGGGGAAAGATTTAAAACCGATCTTAAATCTACTTCATCCTGATTGGATCTAAAATCCACTCCTACCATCAGATTGATAGGCTTTAATAGATTATAATTTTCTATCCTTTCGACGCTTGTTCTGAGCTCTCCTTTGGCAGATATCCCTTTAATAGATGAAAAAACTATATCCCCATTTATCTCCTTGAGGGTGGCTTTATGAAATTCAATCCCTCCATTTCGCCATTTTATTGTTCCTGATATTTCTGGTATGCCTTTGCCGAGTTCTCCTTCTAATTTTAGGTAATCTGAAGAGATCTCTCCGCTAATTTTAAAAGGTTTATTGAAATTGAATTGAGAGATATCAAGCTTTTCAATCTTACATTCCCCGCTTAAGAAAGGTTTTTTCCTGAGATTTTTTATGACCCCTTTAATCTTTGCACTTGTAATACCATCTACCTCCAGAGACATTGAACTGATAGATAATGAATCTTCACTAAAATAAAAAGTAGCATCAGTAATCAAATAGATATCCTTTTTATCTTTAAGTAAAATAAATCCGACATCCCTAAACCTGATCTTTGATAAAATTCGAAATTTCCTCTCCATTTCCCCTTCTGTTTGGAAATTTATATCTATCCGTGTCTTACTCATATCAATATTATATGGTAGAGGAAACTTCTTTAAGAAAGGAAGGGCAAAGCCTTGAGATGAGATTGAAAGATTTATCTTTTTAGGACTATCATTAATAAATACTCTTCCATTAAAATCTATCCTGTTCCCAAAATATATAAATGTCCCTTTTATCCTTGTTTGAGTGCCTGGATCTGAGGATATATTCTCCAGACTAAGGTTAATGGGGCCGGTTTTATATCTTTCATCTTTATTAAATTTGAAGAAACCTGACTCTACCCTTAGTTCTTCTATCCTGTATCTCCTATTTGATTTTTTAGATAAGGAACTTAAAAATATCCTGGAGATGTTCCAATGACCTTTATCATCTTTTATAAGTTGAAGCTCGGGAGAATGGATAACAATATTTTTAAAGAAGAAGTTGCCCCTGAGAAGGTCATTTAAACTTATGCCAAGATTGAGTCTCTTTATTCTGAGAAGCTCCCCCGTGGGAAAACCATCTGGATTTGAAATATGAATATTATAAAGATTTATTCCTCCTGCGAGGCTTATGGAAATGTCTCCTACCTTCACTCTTTGCCCGATGAGGGATGTTGCCTTCTCTGAAATCATTAATGTAAAGTTCTTCTTTATATCGCGGTAATGTAGATATAAATAACTGAGAAGTATTGCTATTAAAATAATCGGTATAAGAAGGAGAAATCTTTTCCATTTTATTATCATAAAATTTTTGACCTGCTATTTTAACTTCAATTCCATCCTCTCGAGCCTCTGGATTCTATCCCTGAGCTCCGAAGCTCGCTCGAATTCTAATCGAGCCGCTGCCTCCTTCATATCCTTTTTCAACCTCTCAATAATCGCTGGTATATCCTTAACAGGGATATACTCCTCTTTTTCTTCAGAAACTGTAGGAACGGTGAAATAGTCTGCTTCGTAGATTGAAGAAAGAATATTTCTGATTGATTTCTTTACACTCTGAGGGGTAATATTATGAGTTCTATTATATTCCTCCTGTATTCTCCTTCTTCGGTTTGTCTCGAGGATGGCCCGATCCATTGCATTTGTAATCTTATCTGCATATAGAATTGCCTTCCCATTGATATTTCTTGCAGCACGGCCAAATGTCTGGATCAAAGACTTTTCAGATCGAAGAAAACCCTCTTTGTCTGCATCCAATATGGCTACTAATGATACCTCAGGGAGGTCAAGCCCTTCCCTCAGAAGATTGATTCCGATTAGGACATCAAACTTTCCCAGTCTCAGGTCTCTAATAATCTCAACACGATCGAGGGTATCAATATCTGAATGAAGATATTTCACCCTGATTCCAAGATCAGAATAATATTCAGTAAGGTCTTCTGCCATTCTTTTGGTCAGGGTTGTAACGAGGACTCTCTCCCTTTTATTAACCCTTTCCTGTATCTCCTCCAGGAGGTTATCAATCTGATTTCCTGCTGGTTTAACCTCGATGTAAGGATCGCTCAATCCTGTAGGCCGGATTATCTGTTCCACCACCCTTCCCCTGGCCTTTTCTTGTTCATAATCACCAGGAGTTGCTGATACATAAATTACCTGATTAACTCGCTCTTCAAACTCCTCAAACATAAGGGGTCTATTATCAAGGGCAGAGGGAAGACGAAATCCATACTCCACAAGTGTCTCCTTCCTCGAACGATCTCCCCGATACATACCTATTAATTGTGGTATGGTTACATGACTCTCATCAATGAAGAGTAGATAATCCTTTGGATAATAATCGAGAAGAGTCGGAGGAGGTTCTCCAGGCTTTCTACCTGTCAGGTGGCGAGAATAATTCTCTATTCCCTGACAGTACCCGAGCTCCTGAAGCATCTCAAGATCAAAGTTTGTCCTCTGTTCCAGTCTCTGAGCCTCAAGAAATCGATTCTTTGACTTAAACCATTGAACCCTTTCCTTGAGCTCCTCACGAATACTCTTAATAGCCATCCGCATCCTGTCAGGAAAGGTCACATAGTGGCTACCTGGATATATTGCAATCTTATCAAGTTTCTCAATGACCCGTCCTCTTAAAGGGTCTATCTCTGAGATTCTCTCTACTTCATCTCCAAAAAGTTCAATACGGATGGCACGGCTCTCTTCATGGGCAGGAAAGACCTCTATCACATCACCTCTTACCCGAAATTTCCCGCGATAAAAATCGATGTCGTTTCGCTCGTACTGAATCTCCACCAGTTTGGATAGAATCTCCTCCCTCGAGATCTTCATCCCCCTCTCGAGGTAAAGCAGCATTCCATAATAAGCCTCCGGGGAACCCAGACCATAAATACAGGAAACACTCGCTACAATTATGACATCGTTTCTTTCGAGGAGAGATCGGGTTGCAGAATGCCGCATCTTATCAATCTCTTCATTTATCCTCGTATCTTTCTCAATATATGTATCTGTTGAAGGTATATAGGCTTCTGGCTGATAGTAATCATAGTAGCTTATAAAAAATTCTACAGCATTTTCTGGAAAGAGTTCCTTAAACTCCTCATAGAGCTGGGCAGCGAGTGTTTTGTTATGTGATATTACAAGCGTGGGTTTTTGAACCCTCTCAATCACATTTGCCATTGTAAAGGTCTTTCCCGAGCCTGTAACACCGAGTAGAACCTGGTGGGGAACCCCTTTAAGAACTCCTTCGCTCAGGGCGTCTATGGCCTTTGGCTGATCACCTTTTGGTTCAAAATCAGAGACGAGTTTAAACATATTCAAACATTATGGGGTCAAATCTTTATTCTTGACTTGAATATAATTTCTCCTTTACTTTTCTG
>JBBITW010000027.1:0-27375 GCA_037440525.1 Deltaproteobacteria bacterium | reverse complement strand
GGGATTTGAAAATGCATCCTTAATCCCTCCCTTTTTTAATTTGGGGAAGCTACTCTCTGGCATCTCTGAAACCATAACTTTCCAGTTAGAAGGAAAATCAATCCTTAATTTCTTATCCCCATACCATGGAAATTGTGGAAGATAAACTTCAACCTTCTTCATCATCCCTTCCTTATCCTTTTATCCAGTGGCCAGATACCCTTTTCTCTTGATGGAAGTGCTATTATTGACCGCCCAGGCATGCAGTCTTCGTTTCTCTGGTTTATTGCGTGAGTTTCAATCTCTACACAATATTCCCCTTCATCATCAATAAATTTCCTTGTGACCTTCCCTCTAAACCATACAACATCGGAAAAATATACAAACCTTCTGTATTCAGCATAAGACCTTTTTATCCAGCCATCGTCACCCATCCAGTTGGTAAGAAGATGGGTTAGCCAGCAATGTCTCTGGATTCCAACATCATATGCTGCTGGTTGAGCCATTGCCCTTGCTGCATGTTTGTTATAATGAACAGCAAATACAGGCTCCAATGAATAGGTATCAGGATCCCTAAAGGCCCAGGCAGGATGCCTCCGATAAAGTCTCAGTGAAACCCCATGGGCCCCCAATCTCGGTATGGGTGTGGCTCCTCCAATAAGGAAGGATACCATATCAGAAAGCCCAAGCGGTCCTTTAACCACAGGCTTAATTTCATCACCCACATTTACATCCTCCCAGAAACGAGGATTTGCACCCCTTATCTCCTCTGAAAGCACCTCCTCTTCTATCCTTTTGAGTTCCTCTTCTTTCCAGGGATGGGGGATTGTAATTTGCTCCTGCTTCCCTGTATATTTCCCCTTCTCCTTTGCCTTTCTCCTCTCAAAAGTAAAGACCCAGAATGGTATCCTCGCAACAAGTTCATCTCTCTGGTTGTAGTATCTATTTTCGTAATGCTGGAAGAATGTCTTGCCTGTGGAGAATTTACTTCCCTCTTTAGGCTCATCAAAACCAGTGAATATACATTCAGGTCTTATCTTATCACCAAGATATATTGGTTTGTAAAAATATATGTCGCTCCCTGAATGAAAAGTGCCAAGGCCTCGAAAACCAAATTGTATCCCGCCCAGTACTGTCCATACCCAGGAAGGATGTGCTACGAGACCACCATAACGGGTCTTCTTTGCATATTCCTCATCGTGCCAAAGTGGATTTGGATCTCCAATACCATCAGCAAACTTTAGAAGGGGGTAGTAGGTTGCATCACTGTTATTCTGGGAATGTTCTGTTCTTAGTTTCAAGCCAATCTTTTGACGCATCTCCTCGATCATCTCATCAGTTAGCATTCCCTCTTCCAGTTTTGCCTCTTCATTTTCTGCCATAAAAGATCCTCCTTAAAATTTATTGATGTGAAAAAAGCCTAAGTCCCTTTGCAAGTGCCTGGAACCTGAAAATCCATGCCCCACCTTCTCCTGAGGCACAGATATAGGCTTCTTTCTCGCCTGGTCTAATAGCTAAGTTCGTTGTCTTGAGGTATTTCCCCCCATCTCTTCCTGAAACCAACACATTTGCTATCGGTATTCCTCGTGCATTCAGGACGAGAACCCTTCCCTGAAATATGATTGCCTGATATAGATTTCCTTCTTCATCAACCCTGTTTGAATCAGGTCCTCCAGGGCCTCCTGTAAAATAATAGGGATAACAAATGCCTGCTCTCGGATTAGGAGTCACTCCATCGGCTAAAAGTTCAACCCTAAGGATAGCATTTCGAGTTGTCTCAGCAACCCAGAGCACTCTTCCATCAGGGGAGAGGGATATCCCATTTGGTGAATAGAGATTTCTTAGTATCTGCCTTACATTTGAAAAATCATTGGAGGATAAATAATATACACCACCTTCCGGGTTTGAGACATTTCCGATGAAATCGGTTACAAAGAGACCCCCTCTTGAATCAAAAACCAGATCGTTCATTGTAAGTGGCTTACCTTCATAATTCGGCCTAATGATGGTTATATTACTTCCATCTGGATTCATAGCTATTAGCTCTCCAGTCAGGCAGGCTACAAAGAGCCTTCCATCTTTATGAAAGGCTGTGCCATCAACCTGGATAGCCCTGTTTTCAAAGATAAGGTTCACCTTTTTTTGGGGAGTTATTTTAAAAATCTTACCCTGCCTAACAGAGGTTACATATAGATTTCCTTCTCTATCGAATGAGGGTCCTTCGAGTGTAATATCAGGCTCCGCATCTATCCTTAACCAGGGCTTCGCAATTATTTTGGGAAGATTCATAATTTCAGGTGGTAAGGGGACCAAACTCCTTCTCATTTTATTAATTCTATTCTTCATGAATTTCTTCCTAATCCTTTATCTCTTTTGTCACCGAAGTTGTATAGAGTCCAAAACTCGGTAAAAAGAGAGAATGTTTACCTGCACCTCCCGAAACAATGACCATAATATCCTCCTCCCTCGGGGTTAAAGGAATAAGGTCATCGTCAGGAAACTGGGAGAACTGCTTCTCCTGATGTTTCTTAGAAAACTCCCCCTTTGGAATCCTTGCCTTCTTGTGAAGAAAATTTTTCACATCACTTTTTGAAAATCCACTCCTTGCAATGATACCCGCATGCTCAGGACCGATTATGAGAAGGGGCTCACCCCTCTGATAAAGAATGTTATTATTTCCCTGAGTGGCCATTGTCCCTGCAAATGTTGTAAGAATACCCTCTCCATCATCACTACAGTGATCATTCATATTATGTGGCCCCTCTACTCCACAAACCGTAACCGTACTCATACCCCTTAAAAATCCCCTCTCCACATGCAATGGCTCCCAAGGCGATGCCTCCTCATTCTCAGCAATACAAAACGAATACTTCCCGGGCTGCCCATGGGTCGCCATATCTATCTTACCAGGCACCCCACCACCTATATTCAAAAGAACCAACCTTATAGCCCTCCCAATGGTTGCATTTGCCCTGCTACCCTGCCCGAATACATTATGACCCGAATTGATCTTAAGCTCATCCCTGATCGGTCCATTCACAATTATAAGTGGGGAAACAGGATGCGTTGTGGCCTGAATCCAGTGAAGATTGAACCTCTCATCAAGCATAGCCTCCAATGCAGTTAAGATCAATGGCATATACTCAGGAAGGCACCCCGCCATCACAGCATTTATGGCTACCTTCTCAATTGTTGCTTCCCCCCCACCAGGTGGAACAGAACCAAGAGAATCCTTATGATCTCTCCTCGTGCCTGAAAGCATCCTCTCAACACGCTCTTCTGTAGGTGGAATAATGGGGAGTCCGTCAGTCCATCCATTCCTATAGAAAAAATCATTGATCTTCTCTACATCATCATCAACTTCTATTCTTTCAGAGATTAATTCCAATCGGTTCCTCACACTCCTCCTCCTAAAATTCATCAAATGCCAAGAAGCCTTGAGGGATTTTCCTTGATCATTACCTCTATGGAATCTTCAGAAAGGCCATACTGAAGCATGTAGGAAACCATCATTCTAAAACCTTCTGAGGGCAGAGGATGGATCCCCTGTCCAAAATCAGTGCTCAATATACAGTGCTTTGGCCCAACGGCCTTTATATGGTCAACCATTATCTTCGGATCAAGGCCTCCCAAGACAGGCATACAGGCCACAAAACAATGCTCTATATAAGCCCCCATGGAGACAAGTTCTATCTGCTGATCCATGCTCAGACCTTCTCCAAAACCACCTGTTAAGGGATGGGTTATGGTTGTCTTTATGCCCATCTCTCTGGCCTTCTTTGTGACTTCATAGATTTCCGGAATTGAAATATGACCAGTGCCCAATACCATATCATTCTCTTTAATGATTTCAAGAATTGAGATTGTCTCAGGAAGCAATCTATTGTCTCCATCAATTAAAGATACAGGAGGTTTTGTAGAGCCTGATTTCTCTTTTTTTCTCGCTGTATCAACGGTTGAAGAATAGGTTGGCATCCAGACAACCCTGGCCCCAGCTTTTGCTGCTACCTCCAAAACATCTAAATTTAGACCTCCGACTCCACTGTTTAGTGTGATGGAGCCAATTAGCGTTATACCAGAAACCATTCTGTTTACGAGTGTAGCGAGAGGGGCTGTGCAAAAATGATGACATTTAACAACAATGGCTTTCATTCCAATCGCCTTACCCTGAAGGGCAAGCCCGAATATATCTATACGTCGCTCATGGAATGGGTCAGGATCAGAATGGACATGAAAATCTATTGCACCTCTTATCAATTCTTCTAACTTTAATGAATTAATTTTGAACCCTCCCTTCTATATGAACTAATCAGGGATTCTAATAATCTTCTCAATCTCCTCAAATGCACCATCAGCCTTATTCACTATCTCATTAACCTCAATTCCTCCTATAGGGTGAGGAACTGAAATGATAGGGAGATCCGCAAATCCCTTTGATCGTGCTGCTGCACGAACGAGAGAGGCAAATTGTGATGTGCAAACTGTTATGGTCGAAGCACCTCTCTTTCTTAGTGAAATTGCACTGTGGATACACCACAGCGAGCACCCCCCTCAATCCCCAATGCCAATAAGAATCAGACCGCATTTTCCTACCAGCTCATTGATGATCTCCTCAGAAAGTCCAGACTGGAAATCAGACCTTTCGTCAATCTTAAGGATCTCTGAGAGATTAAATCTCTCTTTCAAACGCTCCCCTATCCTGTTAAGTAAGATATCCCCTCCAAGTTTTCCATTCCAGAGGATTCCTAAAATCTTCCCTTTTAGAGAGGCAGGTAGATTTAAAATATTGACCTCCTGATCCCTCAATTTAGATGAAGGATTTAAAACGACTATCTTCTGAGCATCCATATTATTCTCCTGATTCTATTTCTATCTTTTTAACTCACCCTTCTTGATCTTTCCAGCAGGGTTCTTTGGAAGCTCTTTTAAGAATTCTACAAATTTTGGACACTTATAACCTGCAAGCCCTTCCTTGCAAAAGCTTATGATCTCACGATCTGTGATATTCTCATAGCCATGCTTCAGGACAACAAATGCCTTAACAGCCTCACCCCATAGCTCATCAGGAACACCTACAACAGCCACCTCTGAAACAGCAGGATGTTGACTGATTCTATCCTCAACCTCAAGGCTCGATATATTTTCACCACCGCTTATTATAATATCCTTTTTTCGACCCACAATAAATACATAGCCATCCTCATCCCTGTAACCAAGATCTCCAGTATGAAGCCAGCCATCCCTGAATGTTCGAGCAGTCTCCTCGGGCATCTTCCAGTATCCCTGTGCTACCTCATCCCCTTTAGCTATTATCTCTCCAACCTCACGGGGAGGAAGTTCCCCTCCATCCTCACCAACAATCTTTACCTCCATTCCTGTGCTATCACGTCCTACAGAACCAAGCTTATCCTTAAGTGGACCATCAAGAACCAGTGCATGTTCCGAAGTAGGAAAGGATAGTATCCCCCCGCAACTTGCTTCTGTCGCTCCCAGGCCTGTATAAAAACGATGCGGACCAAGTATGGCCATTGCCTCCTTTAACTGATGAATGGGTATTGGAGCACCTGCATACATAATTAAACGAAGACTTTCAAGATTGTATTTCTTAATATCAGGCCGGATGGCTAATCTTCTCAGTGTGGTTGGAACAAGATTGAGAAAGCTCACCTTCTCCTTTTCAATCATCTCAAGAACCTTCTCTTCGTCAAAACGGGGGAAGATGATTGTCTTTGCCCCCCTGTAGAAATGAGCAAGCAGTGGCCAGAGGCCTCCTGCATGAAACATGGGCATCACCAGTAGATTTATATCTTCAGGGACGATTCTGAGTTCTATTGTCTGGGTGATTGTAGTTGCCATGAGATTTCGATGGGTCATTACAACTCCCTTTGCATCCCCTGTAGCCCCACTTGTATACATGATCATAGCTATATCATTCTCATTAACCTCTACACCTGGCTCCTCAAAAGATGCCCTTGAAATTAAATCCTCGTATGAATAAATATCACCCTCTGGGGCGCCAATCCTGATAATATACTTAGTCATTTTGAGGTTTGATCTTGCCTTCTTAATAACATCATCAAAATCCTTCTGATAGATTATTGCATCTGATTCTGAATGATTGAGTGTATATTCAACCTCATTCGAATTAAAACGGGCATTAACAGGAACTATAATCAGGCCTGCCTTCGAAGTTGCAAAATAGGTCTCCACATATTCATGGCAATTATTCCCCATGAATGCCACCTTATCTCCCTTTCTCAATCCGATACCAATGAGGGAATTGGCCAAACGATTGACCCTCTCATTTATCTCCCGGTATGTAAAACTTTTCTCACCATCTATCAATCCAATCTTCTTAGCGTTTATCCTTGCCTGAGTTCTCAAAATATCGCCCAATACCATTGGCATTTTCCCTCTCTAACCTACTTTAAACTAAAAATTGATTTAATGGAAGGCAGGACTTAACCTCTGGGAAAAAAGATTATAAAATTTTAAACCCTCTGAAGAAGTATCTCTCCAAGATAAACATCCCTTTCTGTAATAATTGGTTCGATCCTTTTCTCTCGATATCCTTCTTTCTCAATAAGAATTGAAAACCTTCCACCAATCTCCAGTCCCTCAAACTCAAAGTCTCCATAATTATCTGCTTCAGCAATCATTGATTCTCCACCTGAAATGTTTGAAAGGGTAATCCTTGCACCTTCAAGAGGCTCACGGGCCCTCTCACAGAGAACCACACCTGCAATGAATCTCTTCGGTAATCCTATGTAATATATTCTTGGTTTTAAACCAAATTCAGGGTTTAGAATCTCTGCCTTTCTTTGAATTATCATATCCTTTAGCTGATCATATTCTCCAAAAATGATTGCACCTGTTGAGCATGCCTCAACACATCGTGGTTCCTTCCATCCCTGATCAAGGAGGTGAGCACAAAGGGTACACTTCTGAGGTATATCGAGTTCATAATTCCAAAAGATGCAACCATATGGACAGGATTCTAAGATCGCCCTCTGACCCTTGCTCTTATATGGATCTATGATGACAATACCATCCTCTCTTCGATAAACCGCACCATCACGGGAAACCTTCTCACAGGGAGGGTCCTCACAGTGCATGCATGGCTTTGGAATATAAGAGACCTTAACCTTTGGAACCTCTCCCCTTTCAACTTCATGAACCCTCATCCAGAATTGACCCATGTCAGGTTGAGGCCTTGCATAAGGGGACCACTCATTATCAACATGTTCATCCTTACAGGCAATCTGACAGTTGAAACAACCACTACATCGATTTATATCAATCACAATTGCCTTCATAAAGCCCCTCCCTTCCATTTTTCAACCTCAACAAGGAATGCATTGACCGCCATCCCAAAGGCATTTTGGGAAACAGTGTTAAGAGGTGTAATGCTATTTATCGCTCCACCTATGTCGAGCCTTCCAACCTCTATTGGATTGTAATTGGCACCATTTGGAACCCTTACAACTCCTGGCATCATCCTCTGGGTTACATGTGCAGCACATATCACTTCCCCTCGCTCATTATAAACCTTGACCAGATCTCCATAGCCTATGCCCCTTGCCTTCGCATCCTTCGGATTAATCCAGATAGGTTCATAAGCAATACCATCCTTGATTATCTTATGGCTTCGAATCTCCCATAACCATGTGACAGTATCGTGCTGACTGTGGAAACGATATCTTGGATGTGGTGATTCCATAAGTAAAGGATACTTTTTTGCCCTTTCACTTATAAGACTCTCCTGATGTGTTTCGCCCTCGGCAATATATCGGGCAACAGGTGGTCGTTCATTATCATTTGGAAAGTTTCTGGCCAATCTCTCTGAATAGAATTCTATCTTACCGGATGGTGTCTTGAGACCTGTCCCTGTCTCATAGAACTTTCTCATCCCTGGATTACGTTCCCATTCATCAGGAAATTTGAACACATAATAACCCTTCTCCTTAAACTCCTCAAAACTTATATGTTCCGGAAGAGAAGATGTATAGAAGAGCTTTCTAATCCAGTCCTCAACAGAATTGCCCTCTGTATACTCCTTCTCAACCCCAAGTCTTTCTGCTACCAAACGGCATATCTCATAATCACTCTTAGACTCATATAGTGGTTTTATACACTGCTTCATATATACTGCAACAAAGTTTCCAACATCGCTACCTCTGCCCATTGCATAGGGAAGGCCTTCGTAGCTGAAATCCTCCCTCTCAAGCTGAGTGCATACAGGCAGGACAATATCAGCAAATAGAGCATCATTTTCAAGAAATATTGTCTGGGCTACACTGCACTCGATCTTTGGACTTCTATATGCCTCTGCCCATTTATTCGTATTGTTCCAGTTAGCCATATTTGAGACCGTATCCCACCATATCATGTGAACCTCAGAGCAACCTGGCATTGGATATGTAAAAGGAATAAACTGTTCCTCAACCGGAGCCCATATCCTTCCACCATACCAGTGAATTGGGGGATCGAGTATTGCCTTTGGAACAAATGTTTGATAAATGGCCTGCTTTACGGGGTTTTCTGGAACAACGGAGGCTCCTCTGTTGATCATTGGAATCCCCTTCATCTTATCAGGAAGCCTTATCCTCGCATCAATAGGAGCTGACATGGCTATTGCACAGATACTAACCCCTGGTCTTCCCATCCCCTGCATGGTCTGAAGGTATATCATCATCCTTGCCCATTCAGTAGAATATGGGGTTCTACATGCACCTCCAAAGCGTATGGCCAATGTCGTCTTCTTTGAAGCCCACTCCCTTGCAAGGGCCCTTATTATATAAGCCTTAACCCCTGTTATACCTTCAGCCCATTCAGGGGTCTTTGCTATACCATCCTCATTCCCAATTACATAGTCCTTCCATTTATCAAAACCCACTCCGTGACTGTATACATATTTCTTATCGTAAGTCCCTTCGGTTATCCATATATATGCAATTGAGGCAGCCATCGCAGCATCAGTTCCTGGTCTGATGGGTATCCATTTATCTCCCTTTGTCGAAGCGGTGTAGTTACAATCAGGTGAGATAAAGATCATCCTCTTTCGAAGTTCTTTAAGCCACAAAAGCCACTGAGACTTATCCTGGCCACCAACATATCCTGACTGCTCTATATCATATGCCCAGAAGATAAGAAGATCAGAGTGTTGCATCACATCTTCGAGCATATCGAATTGATCGGGGGTTCCATTTGCCCAGTCAAAACCCCAAACATGTTCACCTCCCCAGTACCATCCTTCCCAGCTATCAGGGTTTCGAATCATAGGTGTATGCCCACCCCAGAAATTTAATACCCTCCATATATTGGCATGAGAATTCAAAAATCCATTTGAACCGTGTCCACTTGCTATTGTCATGATGGCGCTGTTCCCATAAACCGCTTTAACCCTTTTCAACTCTCCACATACAATATCAAGGGCCTCATCCCAGCTTATACGCTCAAATTCACCCTTTCCACGGTTATCTGTGTTGTGTTTTCCTCCTGGTTTAAACCCAACCCTTTTGAGAGGGTATTTAACACGTTTTGGATTATAAACCCTTCTGCGAACAGATAGATCATATGGTGCTGGATTCGTCCTCTTTGGAGGGGTAAATACTCTATCCCCAACCTTGATCTTCCAAGGCTTTGCTTCATCCTCCGAAAATATCATGGGTCTTATCCTTATGATTCTATCGTCTCTAACATGAACAAATACTGGTGTTCCTCCAGCAAAGTCCCCAACCAGACTTGTCAATACCTTCTCACCCTTTGAATTCATCTATACCTCCCCATATTAGTTTTTCCTTAACGAATCAATGAATCTATTTCTTCTGCTTTTTCTTCGATCTTTTCAGGAAGATCTCACCGAGATAGATATCCTTTTTAGTTTGAACACTGTAAGACTGTGAGATGTAACCGGGGTGTTCGATCCTGACTAAAAATTCCTCATCCTCTTTGAGGTCTTCGAATTCAAAGTCACCAAACCTGTTTGTAAGCATCTCCTTTCTAAGACCTTTTCCTTCGAGTATGACACTGACATTCCCTGCACATTCATCCTGATCTTCGAATATAACCGAGCCAGAGATAAATCTCTTTGGAAGACCAATATATCTCACCCTCTCTCTCAGATTATATTCGGGATGGATTGCTTCAACCCTTCCTGAGGCCATTAGTTTAGAGATTTCACTTGATGGATCATCAAGATCACCAAAGACTATGGCCTGTGTTGGACAGGCCTCAGCACATCTTGGCTCCTTCCATCCCCTGTCGATAAGATGTGCGCAGAATGTGCATTTCTGTGGTATATTCCTCTCTTCATTCCAGTATATAACCCTGTAAGGACAGGCTGTCAAAAGCTCTCTCTTTCCGACCGATCTTTCAGGATCGATCAGGACAATACCATCAGGCCTTCTATAAATAGCACCATTTTCTGCCACCTTTGCACAGGCCGGGTCTTCACAGTGCATACAGAGAACAGGTGTATAGGAAACCTTTACCCTCGGATATCTACCTCTCTCCCTTTCGATTATCCTCAACCAGAAATGGCCTGAAAATGGCTGAGCAAGAGAATATGGAGGATAATCATTGTTCCAGTATTCATCACGACATACTAAGAAGCAATTATAGCAGCCATTACATCTTGTGATATCAATAACCATACCATATCTTGCCATATTACACCTCCCACTTTTCAACTTCAACAAGGCATGAATTCCAAACAGCTCCTGGTGCATTCTTTGACATGGGCTGAGATGGACTGAGCAGATTCACACAACCTGCCCTATCAATACTTCCAGGCCTCCCCGGTTCAAGGGGGTCATATTTCGATGAACCATGATAGGAATGGATAACCCCAGGCATAACTCTCTCTGTAACCACGGCTATTCCAAGGACAGCACCCCGATCGTTAAATACCTTCACAATATCACCATTCTTTATTCCCCTCGCCTCAGCATCCACAGGATTCATACGAGTTGTATGCCAGTAATAACCGTCCTTCAATATTCTGTTTCCAGGAATATCCATAATCCATGGTGTATGAGTATCGTATTGCGTATGATAACCATATCTCACATGTGGTGCAATGAGCTGAAGGGGATATTTCTTCGCAAGTTCTGATGTTGGTCCTTCCCAGCTCGGGATATATTTGGGCATTGGAGGCCTCTCCTCGTCATCAGGTTCATGGGCCATGAGGCTTTGAGAAACGAATTCAATCTTACCACTATAGGTTGCCAATTCATGAGCCTTATCAGTATTAATCTTTGGATTGAGGTCGTCTGTATCACAGGGTCTTCCTTCATAGAACCATCTCATTGCAGGAGCAGGCTTATAGTCCTTTGGAAATGGAACAACAAAGTAACCCTTCTTCTTAAATTCCTCGAAAGAGATATATTTGGGAAGAGAAGATTTATAAAACATCTTCTCAATCCAGTCCTCTTCAGTATTTCCTTCAGTAAAGGCCTCTTTAAAACCCAATCTCTCAGCAAGTAAGGAAAATATCTGATAATCCGATTTTGATTCATAAAGTGGCTCAATAGCCTTTTGTTGATAAACTACAACCCGATGGCTTGTCCCGCTCTGATTGGAAAATCTATGATATCCATCACAGTTTGCCCACTCTGAGATATCATTTCTTTCAAAGGCTGTGCATGCTGGAAAGACAATATCAGCAAAATATGTCTCGGGGTCCCAGAAAATACTCTGGTTAACTACCATTTCGAGTTTAGGACTCTGATAGGCACGTATAAATAGATTCGTATTTAAACCTGTTCCAATATTGGAGCCACCATATTTGTATAGCATCCTGATCTCGGATTTACCTGGTTCGGGATATGTATGATGTGTGAACTGGGATTCAATAGAAGTCCCACAGAAACCCTCACTTCGGAAATGCTGAGGAGGGTTTAAGATGGCCTCATGAATCCTGGGTTTCCAGAGAACCTGTGTAACAGGATTCTTTGGAAGACCGCTCTTGGAAAGATAGTTAATTCCAAGTCGGCTATATCCTGGAAAGTCAAAGGACATATCGAGTGGCCCTCCAACAGTTGTCCCCCACATATTGACGCCTGGTTTCCCCATACCCTGCATTGCCATAAGCAAAACCATCAATCTCGCCCATTCGTGGGCATAGGCTGTTCTGCAGGCACCTCCCATACTTCCGTGGGCACCTGCATCAAGCATTGTCTTCTTTGATGCCCACTCCCTGGCAAGGGCCCTTATAACCCTTGCCTTTACACCTGTTATCCCTTCAGCCCACTGAGGGGTCTTTGGCACACCATCATCCTCACCCATTACATATCTCTTGAATTGGTCGAAACCATATGTGCGGTTTGAGACGAAGTAGTGGTCGTAGGTATCCTCATCTATCCAGACATGCATAATGGCCAGGGCTAAGGCTGAATCGGTTCCAGGTTTTATTGGTATCCATTTCTCACCATGGATTACAGCAGTATAGTTGCAAAAAGGATCGATAAATATATGTTTTATACCCCTCTCCCTCAACCAGAGACGCCATAGTGCTCCTGCCCCGTATTGTGAACGCGTAGTATCAGGGTCACTTGACCAGTGGACTATAAGTTCGGTATGTTTCAGTGCATCCTCAAGGAGATCATTATGCTCGGGTCTTCCTAACTTCCAGTAATAGCCATATGTATGAACAGCACCCCAGACCCAGCCCTCCCAGCTAATCGGGGCTTCGATTGCAAGCGTATGGCCGAGCATCATGAAGAATCTTAAAAATGTGCTCATCCAGTATCCAATATTTCCAAAATAGTGATGAGGGGATGAGACTGCACCAACAGCCTCAGGACCATAGGTCTCCCTTATTCTTTTGATTTCTGAAGAAACTATATCGAGGGCTTCATCCCAGCTTATCCTCTCATATCTTGATCTCCCTCTATTTTCAGGATTCCTTTTACCCTTCGGGTCCCAGTCAACTCGCTTATAAGGATATTTTATTCTATCCTCAGAGTAGACCTTTGTCCTCTCCACAAGGGTAAAAGGGGCAACTGCAGCCTTTGGCGGGTGAGTATACTTTTCTCCATTGATATCAAGGCACCAGGTTGGCCCATCATCTTCGCTAAATACCATAGGACGTATGCGTGTAATCCTTCCATCTTTTACATAAACAAAAACCGGACCTCCGTTGGTACAGTTCGTAAAGACCTTCTCTTCCATCATTTACCTCCCTTAATTTATTTGACCTGATATATTTGGTTCTCCTTACATCGAGAAGGAATCGAGCTTAGAAACATCAGTTTCCTCCTTCCTTACTTCCTATGGGCTTGGGTGATTGCTGGCGTGAAAGGTATCGCAATATGTCAAACTTCCTGAAACATATATAAGCGATAATTATAAGCCCTATCAGATTTGTCTTCCATCCTGGTATAAATAGGCTTAGACCACCGATGAGAAAAAGGATTCTTTCGAGCCATTTAATCCTTTTAAATAGAAATCCTTCCAGCCCTGCAGATAAGAGCACAATACCTATCGCAGCTGTAAAAAAGCTTAGGATAATCTCCAAAAAGGCTCCTTTCATAAGAAGAACAGGATTAAACACAAAGATAAAAGGTGCAAGATAAGCAACGATTCCCAGGCGGCAGGCCTGCCACCCAGTCTTGATATATGAAGCCTTTGCCATTCCAGATGCGACTATTGCCGCTGGAGCTACAGGAGGAGTAATAAAAGACATGGCACCAAAGTAAAGCAGAAAAAGGTGAGAAGCGAAGATATCAATACCCAACTCCTTTAAGGCAGGAGCTATTAATGTAGCAAGCAGGGCGTAACAAGCCACTGCAGGCATGCCCATTCCGAGCAATATGCTTGTTGCTGCGGTCAGAACTAATAGAAATGCTAAACTTCCACCTGCAAGAGATGTAAGGACTATAGAAAGGTTTAAACCCAGCCCGGTAAGATATGAGGTCCCTATGATAATGCCTACAAAGGCTGTGATAATACCTATATTCAAAATGCTAAGACCTGTTCTTTCGAGTACCAAAATAAGTCTCTTGGGGCCGAGGCGAGATTCCTGCCTGAATAAACTTGTGAGGATTGTAGCCGCTATGGCATACAAACCTGCTGTTGTAGGCGTAATCCTTGCTATCAGTAAAAAGTAGATCAAGATGGCAAGTGGTAGGAAAAGCTGCCAGCTAATCTTTAATGTATCTTTTAGTCTGGGAAAATCTTGAGGCCGTAATCCACGAAGACCCTGTTTTGCTGCTTCAAAATCTACCTGGGCAAATACACCGATATAATATAAAACTCCAGGTAGAAGGGCAGAAATTGCAACATTGGCATAACTCGTCCCTAAAAATTCTGCCATTAAGAATGCAGAAACACCCATCACAGGTGGCATTATCAATCCACCTGTTGAAGAAACTGCTTCAACAGCGGCAGCAAAATATGGCTCATACCCTATACGCTTCATCATGGGAATTGTAAAAGTCCCTGTTACAACTACATTTGCCCCTGGGCTTCCAGACATTGTTCCAAATAGAGCACTTGCAATCACAGCCACCTTTGCCGGCCCGCCCCTGAATCTCCCAACGAAAGCAAGGCAGAGGTCGCTAATTAGCTTACCCCCTCCTGAAACAAGCAGGGCCTCTCCGAAAAGGACATAGGCTAAAACAATAGTTGAAGCCATATGAAGTGGAATCCCAATAATCCCTGATTCTGTGAGATATAGATAGGGAACAACTCTGGTGAAACTATATCCCCTGCCCTGAAGAACCCCTGGAAAAATATTGGTATAAAAGGAGTAGAATAGAAATATGAAACCCATTAAAGGCAAAACCAGACCTGTGGTCCGTCTCGAAGCTTCAAGTATTAATAGGATGGCAATTGCACCGAGAATCAGCTCTAAAGGGGTTACCACATAATGACGCATTTCAATCTCTTGGTGAAAAAGGAGTAGATATATTCCTACGGTAAAGCCGAGAAAGGAAAGGATGATGTCATACCAGCAGAAAAGATTTTGTGAACCCTTTCTTACGGGGAAGAGAAGAAAGGTTAAACCAAGGACTAAGGCCATAAAACCACCAATATATTGTGGTAATGTGAATCTTATGCCGAGGTATATATGGAGATCGAGGAGATAGGCCAGTCCCCATAAAGGAATGGCAATGAGCAAAATGGATATAAAATGTTTAGCCCTTCCTCTATATTCATGGAATCGTGTAAGAACATCTGTGGCCATAATTATTTAGTAACTATATGTCCATTCTGAAAATCAGCGTTTTCCTTCTAAGAATGCCTTTTGCATATTCTCAAGTTCAGCATTCCAAATTCCCTTATCCTTGTAAAATTTAACTGCTCCATTATGGAATGGGATAAGGGCTTCATTTGTCGCCAGTCTTTCTCTTGAAACCCTCCTCAGGAGTACATGGACATTTTTATATTTTTCGATGTTATTCCATAAAACTTCAAGTATTGCATATGCAGCCTCTTCAGGGAATGTCTCCCAGCAGGTAACTGCATTTCTGAATGTATTGAGCCATGTATCCTCAACTATTCCAGTGGCTGTGCCCTTCTTTATTAGCTGGGGTATTGCGGGATGAAATTGTCTTGCACGCTTAACAGCCTCAGGGGAGGGATCAAGTGAGATAAAGCGTGCTCCACCACGTGCGGCAGAGATCTCTTCTACATCTGCTGCCCCTAAAGGATGACTACTCGCATCTACCTTCTTCTCAACATTGAGCTTCTTCCCCTCTGTAGCACTTCCCACAGGGACATATATTACATCCTTTTCTGTCCAGCCACCATTGGCTACACTCGCTTGAACAGAGAGATATGCTGAAAGAATGACAGGTGAGGTAAGCGCAATCCTTTTGCCTTTCAATTCTCGGGTTGTTTTTATACCTGTATCAAATCCTGTGACAAGACCAACTGTATAGACCGCATCTAAAAAAAGTATCCTCAATCCTTTATAACCCTTTCCTCTGGTTGGTTCTTTATATCCATAGTCACCATGAAAGGCCCAGTACATCTCAGGAGATGGTCCTCCAACAAGATCTACATTGCCCTTTGAAAGCAAGGATAAACCAACCGCATGCCCTGGATACGATTCTAACAATAGCTTCATTGGAGTGTTATTTGTTACTAACTCAGCCAGGCCAGAAGACCAGGCATGAGAAGCGGTTCCAGGTGCAAGAGTCCCCATGGATATAATTTTGGGCAAACCTGTTTTAGTCTCTGCGAATATTTTATCTATAAAAAAATGATAGGAGCTAATACTGAAAATTAATAATAAAATGATTAATAATCCTTTTCTTTTCATATTCATCCCTCCTCGTTTAATATTTTCAAAAACAGACAGCCCTTCTCCCACCCAGGTATGCAGAGCGAATCCGCTCATCGGAAAGCAATTCCATGGCGCTACCTTCAGTTACTATCCTTCCTCCTGCCATCACATAGCCCCTATTGGCAATCTTGAGGGCTGCACGTGCATTCTGTTCTACGAGAAAGAGGGAAAGCCCTTTTTCTCTCAATCCTGAGATTGCCTTCATCATCTCTCCGACAATCAATGGTGCCAATCCCAGTGAAGGTTCATCCAAAAGAAGAAACCTCGGATTGGACATAAGAACCCTTCCCAATGCGAGCATCTGCTGTTCTCCGCCTGAGAGTGTTCCTGCCCTCTGTTTCAATCGGTCTTTAAGGATGGGAAAAAGTTTAAATACAATTTCAAAATTCCTCTTTCTCTCCTCCCTGTTCTGTCTCGAATATGCTCCCAGAATTAGATTATCCATAACAGTCATAGGAGCGAATATGGTCTTCTCTTCAGTAACAAGGCATATCCCGAGATCAACCAATCTATAAGGAGGAAATCCTTTTATTGAATCTCCAAAGAATAGGATATTGCCTTCCTTTACAGGAATAAGACCATAGATGGCTTTAAGTGTTGTGGTTTTACCTGCACCATTAGCACCAAGAAGCGTAACAATCTCGCCTCCGTCAACATGTAAGGTAACCTGTTTCAGTACTGGCACAAGACCGTAATTAACAGATACTTCCTTTAGCTCCAAGGCCCTTTCTTTTCCAATATCCATTTCTTACCCCTGACCTTTTAAATCAAAACTCCTCACCGAGGTAGGCCTTAATAACCTCTTCATTTGTCTGAATCTCTTCAGGAGCTCCTTCAGCTATTTTTGATCCGTAATTCAGGACAATCACCCTATCTGCAATTCCCATCACCAGTTCCATTCTATGTTCAACCAAAAGAATGGTTATTCCATCACTCCTTATTTTTCTTATCAGTTCTGCTAATTGTTCTATCTCATGGGTTGAGAGTCCTCCTGCAGGTTCATCAAGGAGTAAAAGCTTAGGTTCGGTCGCCAGTGCTCGGGCTATTTCGAGAATCTTTTGCTGACCAAAGGGAAGATTCCCCGGGGACTTAAATGCATGCTCAGCCAAACCAACCATATCCAGTTTGCTCATTGCTATATTGAAGATCTTTCTTTCCTCTCGCTTTATAAATGGAAGCCTTATACCTGAGGCTATCATACCCCCTCTACTTCGAAGATGACACCCTACCATTACATTCTCTATTACACTCATATTATTGAATATCTGCAGTAGCTGAAATGTCCTTGCAATGCCTAAGGCTGAAATACGAGCAGGCGAAAGCCCATCTATACTTTTCCCCTCGAAAATGATCTCACCTCCTGATGGAGGAATAAACCTGTTTATCATATTAAAGAGGGTTGTTTTCCCAGCACCATTTGGACCAATGATTGCAAGGATTTCACCACGGTTCACCTTAAAACTAAGCTTATTGATAGCAATAAGTCCTCCAAATGCCTTATGAAAACCCTTTACATCGAGGATGGGATTGAAGGCAGGAAAAACTTCTCTTTGAGGAGTGGCCCTGTCAACCTGATTCTTCCCTTAGCTTCCTTCTTGGCCTTTAAAATGTCAGGAATCGAAATGAGACCACGAGGGAGAAACTGCATTACCAGGACAATCATCAATCCCCAGGCAAGGATTTCATATTCACCAGATGTCCCTGGAATCAGCAGAGGTACAAAAGCCCTAAAACCTTCAGCCGCCATAAAGAAAACAGCCGCCCCGATGATTGAGCCCCAGAGACTTCCCAAACCACCTATGCTAATGATAATGAGTGGATATATTGATGCAAGGAGGCTAAATGCACTCGGGTTGACCAAACTCAACCAGTGGACATAAAGACTCCCTGCAAGGCTTGCATAGACAGCACTGAGCATGAATATTTGAATCTTATACCTCATGGGTGAGATTCCGAGGGACTCAGCGGCCATTTCGCTACCACCAAGAAAGTGATGAATTGAACGAAGTGCCCTTCCAACACGGGAATTTACAATATTTGAAGAAAAGAGAAGAAGTAGAAGCAAAAAGCACCAAATCAGATAATAGTAGTGGATATCACGGCTCAATGAGATACCAAAGATCGTGAGCTTTGGAATACCTGGAATACCATCAATACCACCTGTCACAGAGGTCCATTGCTCAAAAACGGTATGAAGCATAATACAAAAGGCAAGTGTAGCCACAGCCAGTAGATGTCCTTCCAACTGAAGGACCACTGCCCCGAGAATTCCTGCCATTAATGCACTGAGAAGTGCTCCAGCGGCCATTGCAAGCCATGGGTTTAAGCCAAATCTCATTGTAAGGATTGCCGATGCATAGGCTCCAATCCCATAAAAGGCAGCCTGTCCCATTGAGACCTGACCTGCGTAACCCATTAAAAGACTGAGGCCCAAAGAAACGAGGGCATAAATTCCTATAAAGTTTCCAACTGTAATCAAATATGGATTTTTAAAGCAAAAAGGAATGATGGCTACTGAAATAATGAATAAAGCCATCAATAAATATCTCTTACGATTCACCTTACCAATCTCCATCCTACCCTCATCAATCAGACCTTACCTGCCTCTGCACCTCCTAAGAGTCCTCCCTTCCTAAATTTCAGGACCACAAGAAATATGAGTAAGGGGATCGGATCCTTAAATCCTGAATGGATAAACCCTGCTCCAAAGGCCTCAAGGATTCCAAGTGTGAGACCACCCACAATAATCCCCTCAATCTTATTTAAACCACCAATGATAGCAGAGATGAAGCCCTTTACGGCTAATGGAAGGCCAATCTCATAGGATGTTGTCATCATGGGGGTGAGAACCGCCCCTGCAAGTGCACCGAGAAATCCAGCAAGGCCAAAGGCAAGGGAACCCATCTTCTCCGTTCTTATACCCATGAGGCTTGCTCCGAGAACATTAATAGCGCTTGCCCGAAATGCCTTACCCAGTATTGTATATTCAAAAAAGAGGTAAAGAAATGCTGCCATGAGTATTGTAGTCCCTATTACCCAGATTGCCTGTATATTGATAACAGCCCCTCCAAGCTGAAGGGCCTCTCCTTTTGAGAAGGGAGGCAAAATCCTGTAATCTGTCCCCCATAGGATAAGAGCTATACCCCTAATTGCAATGGAGGCACCAAATGTGACGAGGATCAATGTAAATACGGGCGCTGTCCTGATCGGATGAATGACTGCCCGGTGTAAAATTATTCCAAAGACGGATGTTATCAAAACGGCAAAGAGGATTGAAAAAGGGAGTGAAAGGCCGGTCTTATAAAAGACTGTTGATAGCATTCCACCAAGCATCAAAAACTCACCCTGTGAAAAATTGATCACCCTGGTTACACTATAGACAATCATAAAACCAAGCCCAACAATTGCATAGATACTTCCCATGCTTATACCTGCAATTAAAAATTGTAGAATCTGGTCATAGAGACTCATTTAAATTCCCTTCTTTTATAATGACCTCTATTCAGCCATCTCAAACTTGAGTTCCTTGCTCAGTTTAATCATAACCACTGGAACAGGAAGCTCATGCGTGGGTGATAAATCACCCATTGCATATGCACCAACAAATCCTTTGATTGAGACCATTGACTGCCTGATCTTTGCCCTTGCCTCATCAAGCTTTGCTGGATCTGCCTGTGCCCTTCTTAGAATATCCGCAACGATCATCGAACCATCGTATCCCTGTGCATTCATCCAATCTGCAGAACGATTATATCTTTCCATAATCCCCTTTCTCACCCTCTGGACAACCGGAGCCATTTGTTGCAAATTCTTTGGAAGTATACTCAGATCAGGTATATCAGGAATATGGACACATACATATAGACCTCCGAGGTATTGACCGAGTGTCTTTAGAATAGAGGTTGAGACCATTGGGGCATCAGCTATTATTGGTTTGGTTATACCCATCTCCCTTGCCTGTTTGTATGCGAGTGCCCCTGCAGGTTCTGCAGAATAGATTATTATCGCATCAAAATCCTTTGTCTTTATCCTTGTAAGCTGAGAGGTCATAACTGAATCGCTCGGGCCATACTCTTCAACTGAAGAAAGCTCTAAACCTGCGAGCTTATAGGTTGCCTGCATAATCTCCTTGGCCCCCCTACCAAAGGCAGTCCCTGCACTCATCCAGGCAAACTTCTTTACCCCAAGCTTCTTTGCAAATTTATACATGGCTTCAAGATGTGGTTGTGCATCAACACGAAGCTTTGAGATATAATCAAAAACCTCTGTGGGATCTTCGGGCAATTTCCATTTCCCTGGCCTTGCCACTGACCAGCGAGATGAATTAACCGCAAAGAATGGAACTTTGGATTGTTCGGCAATGGGTGCGCATGCTATAGCAATCCCGCTATGGGATAGACCGATTATTATGGAAACCTTATCAGTCTCAATGAGCTTTTTAAAAGCGATTACACCCTTTGGAACATCACTCTCATCGTCATACATAACAACATCAATCTTTCTTCCACCAATCCCTCCAGCGCTATTGATCTCATCAATACCGAGAAGGAACCCATCCCTCCAGGCAGTGCCCATAAACGACATAAATCCACTATGGGAATTGATATAGCCCACTTTGTAAGAGGTCTGTGAAAAAACAGTTCCCTGTAAAAAAAGAAATACCCCAACTACCAAAAAAGATGATAAAACCAAGAATAGACATTTCTTCATTTTCATATAGGCCTCCTTTCCAAGAATTTAAATTTTAACTTTATTTTATACTGGTAGGCGTAGAAGTCTTCTGGCATTATCCTCAAATATCTTCTTCTTATTCTCCTCAGAAATTTCAAGTTGCTCAATCCCCTCAACAGCCTGCCTGACAAACCTGAATCCAAGCTCATTATCATAGGGCATATCCGTCCCAAATAAAAGATGATCAGAACCAAAAAACTCATACCCACACCTTATTGCCGCCCTGCTATGAACAGCAGTATCAGCATAAAACATACGATAATACTCAATAACAGACTTTGTGAGTCCACGTTTTATCTTGGAACCCAACCTCATCTCATTCATATCATACGCAATCGAAAGCCTCTGCTCAAAAAAGGGAACCATCCCCCCACAATGATGGGTAATAAATTTAAGGTTAGGATACCTCTCAAGAATCCCACTAAATATCAAACGCGTCATAGCTGCGGTCGTCTCAAATGGCCACCCAAATATACCCCATATAAAATACTTCGAACCCGACTCCCCAACATAATCAGCTTGAGCCCTCTCCCTCACAGGATGAATCCATATAGGTAAATTGTAACTGGCCATCTTCTCATATAAAGGTAAAAATTCAGGCTGATCAATAGCTCTCCCATTCGTGGGTGTAAAGATCTGAACCCCCCTAAACCTCAAATCACTTATTGCCCTGTCCACCTCCTTTAATGCCTCATCCATATCATTCATCGGTAAACTCGCAACAGCACCCACAAAACGATCAGGATATCTCATGACCAACTCTGCCATCTCATCATTTGCAATTCGGGCCAACTCAACAGCCTGCTTCGGCTCTGCAATCGCCTCTATTGGTGGAGCCCCAAGCGTTAAAACCTGAACCATAGGCCCATATCTATCGAGAACCCTGAATCTGATATCAAGATCATAAATCGTTGGAATCGCCTCATTTACAGCCTTATTATAATATCTCTCACCTGCTATACGATTAACCGCCTCCATATATCTCTTAGGAAGGATATGTGGAAAAATATCAATCTTCATTATCTTCTCCGCAATTCAATATTTATATACAAGAATTCATTTAGGTTCCGATGTTATTTACCTTAATGTCTGAATCAAAGAAATTCTATTTTTAAAGACCATCCTATTACTTCATTAACTCTGGAAGAAATAGGCTAATCTGTGGAATAGCTATCAATATAGGTAAAGAAATAAAGTCCCCTATTATAAATGGGAGCACACCCTTAAAAATCTTCTCGATAGGAACATCAGGAACCATCCCTTTTATAATATATACATTTATCCCAACAGGAGGTGTTATCTGACCTATCTCAATTGCCCTCACAGCGAGCACACCAAAAAGTATTGGGCTGAAGCCAAGTATCTTAATGATGGGGAAGAAAAACGGAATACTTAGAATCACCATGGCCAGTGAGTCCATGAGACATCCCATGATGAGATAGATTACCATAATGGTTGCAAGGACGAGGTATCGGTTAACAGAAAGCCCAGAGATCCAGGAGGAGACTGCATCTGGAAGACCTGTAGTTGCAAGAAAGATATTGAAGATCATTGCACCAATAAGCATGGTGAGCATCATTGTTGCAGTAACACCTGTCTGTATCAGAGAAGGTAGAAATTCCCTTCCCTTAAATCGACCCTTGAAGAATATAAAAAGGAAGCTACCAAATGCCCCTATGGCCGCAGCCTCTGTAGGGGTGCAGATACCCAGGTAGATTCCTCCCATGATACTTCCAAATATAACAAGCATTGGCCAGACATTAGCTAAGGCAGATAAAATCTCTTTTGCCGAAAAGGACTGGGCAGAAGGCCCCCACTGAGGCCTTATCCTGCAGAGCATGTAAATCACTGAACAGTAAAAGGTGACCATCATAATACCCGGAAGTATGCCAGCAATAAGTAATTTTGAAATCGATGTCCCTGTGAGTATACCTATAATGACAAAAGGAATACTTGGTGGTATTAGGATACCCAATGTCCCGCCAACTGCTATAGTCCCTGTAGCAATTGAAATATTATACCCGATTCTTCGCATCTGCGGTAAAGCCACACTTCCCATGGCCGCCGCTGTTGCAAGAGATGAACCTGAAAGGGCTGCAAAACCACCACATGCCATAATCGTCGCCATTGCAAGTCCCCCAGGAATTCGGCCTAAAAGCCTTTGGCCAAATTCATAGAGATCTCGACTGATACCTGAAACATGAGCAAAGTGACCCATGATGAGGAAGAGAGGAATTGCAGCAAATGTATAATCAGATGTCCACTGAAAAGCTGTTGATCCAATAGTATAAAGTGTTGGACCAATACCATTCATATAGATAAGACCCATGATACCTGTGAAAAGAAAAGAAAAACCAACCGGCAGGTTCAAGAGGATAAGCAAAACAGCAATCCCTATTCCAAAGATACCGATATAGGTATCAACCATTACCTATCTCCCGATCATTTTCTTCAGACCATTAACCAATTGAAAAAATATCATAAGGGCAGCTAAGAATGCACCAAATGCCATCAACATAGCTATTGGCATATAAGGGATCCTGAGTAAATCAGTCTGATTTCCAACCTGATGAAACTGAATTCCTGTCAGAACTGAACTCCACCCTAAAACTACAAATGAAACTAATCCTAAGAAAAGGGTGAAGATATCCAATACCTTCCTTATAGAATCAGGAAGCCTTGATGTGAGTATATCTACAGATACATGCCCTTTTACCTCTGTAGTATGAGGCCAGCCAAGGGCAATCAAAAAAACCATGAAGAGACCTGTAAGTTCATAAGTACTTCTAATAGGGGCCCTGAATAGGTACCTTCCACCTATATTCCCTGTATTTAGAAACATTCCAAGGACGAGAAAACTTATACCAATGGTGATCATAATTAGATTTAGGTGGCTGATCTTTCTTTCAATCGTCTCAATTATTCGAAACACTCTATCTCCCACTTGATAAGGCCCACCATCTCAGTGGTGGGCCTTTAGAAAGAAACACTACTTAGTAACCAGGGCCCTGTTCTTTACCCAAGTCTGGTTATTAATAATCCCATATCTTTTCATAATGCTAATCATTTCATCATAGTTCTTCTTTCCAGGCAGTCCTTTCTTCTCCATGCTTGCAATCCAGTCATCCTTGACTCGTGAGACTGCCGCCTTCACCTTTTCAACCTCAGAAGGAGGAAAATGTATTACATTATAATTATACTTCTCTTTGAGGATGGGAATGAACTTTTCTCTGGTTAATACATCGACTGTTGATCCCCAATGGAGTTCTTCTTCATAAAAGGCCTCTTCAAGATTTGACTGAACATTCTTTGGGAGTGAATCCCAGACCTTCTTGTTCAGGAATATGAGATGGACTGCATAGCATAGGGGTAGGTCGATCACATTCTTCACCACTTCAGCAAATTTGAAATCAACTGCATTCTCCTCTCCATAGACACCCCCATCAATAACCCCCTTCTCCAATGCAGGGTATACTTCAGGCAAAGGCATTGCAATTGCATTAACCCCCAGGGCTTCTATTGTCTGAATATCCAGACCACCTGATACCCTGAGGCGAAGTCCCTTGAGTCCTTCAAAGGTGGTAACAGGCTTCTTTGTCCATATCTTGAGAGGAATGGTCATATTTATTGCAATCGTCTTCACATCCTTTCTAAGTGTTTCATCGAGATATCCGCTTCGAAGGAGCTTGCCTGCCACGAGACTTCCTTCCAGTGCCGAATTCCAGTTAAAAGGAAGCTTCAAAACATCGCATAGAGGAAATGTTCCTGGAGCAAAACCTGTTGTCAGCTCACCTATTTCAGCCCGGCCCGTAATCACCATATTGTAATGTTCTGCTGCCTTTCCCAAGGCCTCTCCCACAAAAAGCCTCGTCTTAATCTTACCATTTGTCCTCTTCTCGATCTCATCAAGAAGGAAACTGTTGCACCAGTTTGACCAATGGCCAGGGGGTAAGAAATTTGAGAACCTCCAGACCTGCTCCTTAATTGTTGATTTAGGTTGAGATGACGCCAAAACTGCAAATCCAAGGACTAAAATCCCTACCAAAAAAACCAATTTCTTTGTATTCATAAAGCCCTCCTTTCTTTTTAATTAAATCCAGCATTCCGTGATTCGATCTTCTGGCCACCTTGCCAGATTCTCATAACCGTCCTTTGTCACAACAACAAGATCTTCAATCCGAGCTCCCTGCCTTGGCACCTCACCAGGCTTTGAACCGTAAAATGTCTCTATGGCAATGATCATGTTCTCCTCAAGTGTGATTGGGTTTTCAATGGAGAAGAGAGGAGTAATCGTTGGAGCCTCCTGGTTGTGGAGTCCTATGCCATGGCCAATTGCACAATCAGAGACATCTCTCCATGTCTTTCCACCCCAGTGTTCAGGCCCTGGCCATGCCTTACAGATATCGGCTGTTGTGTTGCCTGCCTTTATCTGAGACATCCCTTTCTTTAGAAGGTCATAACACTCATCATATATCTCCTTCTGTCTCTGGGTAGCCCTGCCACAGGTAAAAGTTCTATAATAACATGAACAGTAACCCTTGTATCTCACACCAGGAAGATCTACAAATATCATATCCCCGGGTCGAATGGGTCGGTCACTGTAACCGAGCATATTTGGGTTCGCATTTTCTCCAGAACAGCATACAATGTCCACAGGACCATCACAGAAGCGCTTAACCGCATATTCCGCTGCAATTGCAGCAAGATCAGATTCTCTTACACCCGGCCTGATAGCCTTCTGGATTTCATAGAATATCTCTTCACAGATCGTCATTGAAATCCTCATACACTGGATCTCATCCTGTGTCTTTATTGCCCTTACACGATTAATAGAAGGAAAGCCATCTATGACCTTCAAACCCTCATTCCTAAGCATTTGAGCGAAATCAATCGACACGATTGGCATATCAACTGCCAACGGCTCATTGATCACACCATGATCATTTAATACCTTTTTGAGATCCTCTAAAAACTCTACTGGCTTTACACCCCGATTTAAAAAGAATCTCAGTCTCCAGCCTGGCCTCACATTCCCTTTAAGCCATGGGGCGAGCTCATCTCGAACCCTCTGCCACCTATACCCCCATTCATAGAGAATCGGATCACCTGTCCTTGGAAAAAGCACATTCCTTGCCAGTAGGGGTTCAATCCGATAAGTGTAGGTATCTGTCAGATATGTAATATTTGCCGGATCAAAACAGAGGTAAGCACCAATGCCCTCTTTCTCCATCTGGGCCCTTGCCCTCTCAACCCTTTCCCTCCTTAACCTTGGTAAATCAATCTTATTCTCTTCACGATATAGACTCATACTCTATCCCTCCTTTTAATTTATTATGGTAATGACTACTATATCCCATATTCCTTCCATCTCTTTCTTACCATCTCCATTGTCTTCTCATCAGGATAGGCACTTGGTGGAAACCTTTCATTCCATATCTTTGGATCACGTGGATGACCAATCCATTTGGTCGCATCAATAAGTGTCTTCGTCCCCAGATATACTGTTGTCCCTATCCTCTCATCTGCCTGAATCACAGGATCAGACGCACCATAAAGACCAGGAAAGAAATGATAATCCCTCTTAGGATCAACCCTGTAAGCCCAAGCCCAAAACACCTTACCAAGATCAAAAATATCTATATCCTCGTCAACCACAATGATATTCTTACCAAAAAAGTTAGACTTGTCATAACCCCAAACCAATGAGGCAGCCTGAAAAACCTGACCAACATAACTGTTATCTATCTGGATAATCAAATTCGCCCATGCCGCACCTGGATCAACATTTACACCCTTCACCCCAATCATCTGCTCATTCAGATAATTCCAAACCAGAGCACTAAAATTTATAGACTCCATCATATGATCCTCATTTACAGGAACACCCTCCAAAGTCCCCTGAAAAATCGGATCATCCCTGTAGGTAATACAATTCACCGTAAATACAGGCTTCGGACTCGCATCCCTCTGATAATAACCAGCATACTCCCCAAATGGACCCTCCATCTTAAAAGTATCATAATCCAGAGATACCTCACCCTCATAAACGATCTCAGCAGAGGCCGGAACCTCAAGATCCACCGTCTCACACTTAATAAGCTCTACAGGCTTCTGCCTCAGTGCCCCCATTATATCATATTCACAAACCCCTGGAGGCTGTGATGAACAAGCAACCAGAGGAAGCACAGGATCCCATCCATTGACAACTGCCACTGGCATTGTCTTTCGACCAAGCCTCTTATACGACCTCCAGTGCCTCCAGATATGCTGACCATGGACAACCACAAGCCCTGTATGATTCCTGTCATGAAGCTGCCTCCTATATAAACCAATATTCACCCAACCTGTCTCAGGATCCTTCGTAACTACCC
>JBBITW010000026.1:0-27442 GCA_037440525.1 Deltaproteobacteria bacterium | reverse complement strand
GAATTCTATGTCAAGAATTATACAAATGCCACATTTATTGTAAATCCTAAATTCAATTTCGATGATGGTCTTTTCTCCGGATACGACCCAAATAAAAGGGCCTATGATAAATCTACCTGGGCACTGGAGAAAGATGAAAAAGGAATCCCAAAGAGGGATATGACCCTTCAAGATCCACGATGTGTTTTTCAACTCCTGAAAAAACATTATTCACGCTACACACTTGAGAAGGTTTCTCAGATTACTGGCACACCTACAGCAGATCTTGAAAAGGTCTATAAGGCCTATAGTTCAACCGGAACCCCTGATAAAGCAGGAACCGTTCTATATGCTATGGGATGGACCCAGCACACGGTTGGTGTCCAGAACATTAGGACTATGTCAATAATTCAATCTCTCCTGGGTAATATGGGTATTGCAGGTGGTGGTGTAAATGCGCTACGAGGAGAATCCAATGTCCAAGGTTCAACAGATCATGCATTGCTTTACCACATCCTTCCAGGCTATCTCCCGACACCTCGTGCACAGTGGCAAACCCTTGCTGATTACAATAAGACAACTCCCTCTACAAAAGATCCAAGAAGTGTAAACTGGTGGAGGCATAGACCAAAATACGTGGTCAGTTTCTTAAAATCAATGTTTGGGGAGAAGGCAACAAAAGAGAATGACTTTGGATACTCATGGTTACCAAAACTCGACCCCACTCAGGATGCCTCCTGGCTCAATCTCTTTGATGAAATGTACAAAGGGACATTTACCGGCTTCTTTGCATGGGGGATGAACCCAGCCTGCTCAAGTGCAAATGCAGGGAAAGTTCGTCAGGCACTGGCAAAACTCAACTGGATGGTAAATGTGAATGTCTTTGATAATGAAACCGGGGAGTTCTGGAAAGGTCCAGGAATGGATCCTAAGAAGATTAAGACAGAGGTCTTCCAACTTCCCTGTGCCGCTTTCATGGAGAAGGAGGGAAGTATCAGCAACAGCGGCCGCTGGATGCAGTGGCGTTATAAGGCAGCAAATCCTCCTGGAGAGGCACGACCTGATGGAGACATCATGTATGAGTTATTCAAGAAGGTCCGTTCCCTTTACGAGAAGGAAAAGGGAGCATTCCCGGAACCAATTCTAAACTTGAAGTGGGATTATGAAACCAGTGGACATTTTGATATTCATAAGGTTGCAAAAGAAATAAATGGATACGATCTTACCACTGGAAAATTAATGGCTAATTTTGTCGGACTAAAAGATGATGGAACAACTTCTTGCGGGAACTGGCTTTATTCTGCCAGTTATACAGAGGCTGGAAATATGGCCGCCCGTCGAAAGAAGACCGATCCAACAGGATTGGGTCTATATCCGGAATGGAGTTGGTGCTGGCCACTAAATAGAAGGATTATTTATAACCGTGCTTCTGTAGACTTAGAAGGAAATCCACGAGATCCAAAGAGACCCCTACTTAAATGGGATTCTGCCCAGAAGAAATGGATCGGAGATGTTCCTGACAATGCAGTGCCACCCATGGGAACAGATGGAGCTTATCCATTCATCATGAAGCCAGATGGGGTGGCATCAATCTTCGGCCCAGGTTTGAATGATGGACCATTCCCTGAACATTATGAACCATTGGAATGCCCCATCGAGAAGAATCTGCTCTCCAGCCAGAGAATTAATCCTGTCATCAAGATTTTCGAAGGGGGGCCTGATACCTTTGCGACCTGTGATCCAAAATATCCTTTTGTTTGCACAACCTATCGAGTAACTGAACACTGGCAGACAGGGGTCTTAACCAGATGGCTACCCTGGCTCATTGAAGCTGAACCTCAGGTATTTTGTGAAATGAGTTTGGAACTTGCTAAATTGAGAGGGATTAAAAACGGTGATAGGGTTATAGTAGAAACTCAGAGAGGCAAATTGGAGGCTGTGGCAATTGTCACCTCTCGTTTGAAGCCTTTCAATATTGCTGGCCAGACGATTCATCAGATAGGACTCCCATGGCATTTTGGCTGGCTTTATCCAAAAGACGGCGGGGAAAGTGCTAATTTACTTACCCCAACGGTTGGTGATCCAAACACCATGATCCCTGAATCAAAGGCTTTCATGGCCAATGTGAGAAAGGTGGCTTCTACACCAGTAAAAAAACAGGCTAAGAATTAAAGGAGGTGACAACAATGGCAGATAAATCATTTTTTATAGATACTACAAAATGCACGGCATGCCGGGGATGTCAGGTTGCTTGTAAGCAATGGAATAAAAATCCCGGCACCAAAACCTTTCAAAAAGGAAACCATCAAAATCCGCAGGATCTCTCAGTTTGGACATATAAATTGGTCAGATTCAATGAAGTTGAAGTACCAGGCGGAGAACCTAAATGGTATTTCTTCCCTGAGCAGTGCCGCCACTGCATCTCTCCTCCCTGTAAAGAGGTGGCGGATGGAAAGGTCAAGGGTGCAATCATCCACGATGAAACAACAGGTGCTGTAATTTTCAATCCTAAAGTCAAGATAAAACAAGCTGACTTCAAGGAGATTCGCGAAGCCTGTCCATATAATATTCCTCGATGGAATGAAAAGACAGGGATTATGGCTAAATGCACCATGTGCATCGATCGGATTAAAGAAGGCCTCCTTCCTGCCTGCGTAAAGACTTGTCCATCTGGTGCGATGAGTTTTGGAGACAGAAAAGAAATAATGGATAAGGCCCAAAAGAGGCTTGAAGAGGTGAAAAATAAATATAAGGATGCAATGCTTGCAAACCAGGATGATGTTCGAGTGATATACCTTCTTGTTGATGATCCAAAGAATTATCACAAATATGCCGTTGCAGAATCCACGATTGGAATCACAAGAAAGCTTGCCCTCAAGCGAATCTTAAAACCACTAAATTCCTTCCAGTGGATCGGATAGTTTGATCATTCCCTCACCCTATCCCTTTTTATTCAGGGAGGGGTGAGGGAAGAACGATTTAAATGGAAAAATCATTAGAAAACATAAGAAAAAGAATTCAGAAAATCAAAAAGAAGAGACCTTCTTATAAGGAGATTCTCGGCTTCTACCTTAAGGTAAGGACTGAACAGGAAAAGATCAAACCATCATTGAAACCTCAAACCATCCAACTGAAAAAGGAATGGAAAGAACTCTTATCAAAGGAGGGTTTCCCTCTGCTTGAGAGAAAGGATTTCCCGGTTGATATCGAATCATCGATTACATTATTTCGGAGGCTTTGTAAAATTGGTAAGACAGCAAATCCATATATGTCAAAAAATGTAAAGAGGATTGAAGATGCTATTGAACAAAAAAGGATAGAACCTCGAAAGCTCTTTCTTGATTCACCAAAGGAGGAAGATATAGAGAAGATTCTAAATGAGCTTGAAATTGACAAAAAAATATTTCTCTTTTTTTTGAAGGAGAGTATGAGGCCTTCAATTGAAGAAGGAGTAAGGAGTCTTTTAAAAGAAGTCAATGGTGAGAGATGGTTAAAGAATTTTTGCCCAATCTGTGGCTCCCTTCCTTTATTGTCACTTTTAAAAGAAGAGGCTGGAAAAAGATATCTCTTTTGTTCCTACTGTGGATACGAATGGAGATTTGATAGACTGGCCTGCCCTTTCTGTGAAAATAGAGAACAGGATTCGTTACAATATTTCTTTGAAGAGGGAGAAGAGAATTATCGAATCAATACCTGTGAAAAATGTAAACAATATATAAAGACAATTGATATAAGGGCAAAAGAACTCATTGACCCAGTTCTTGAAGACATCGCAACCCTTCACCTCGATATCATCGCCTCCCAAAAAGGATACAAAAGGTCTATCCCAAACCCATTTATTCCATGATACCTCCCCGAGAGTGTATCTTTTTGTATTGAGAGTTCTGAAAAAGTCCTTAAATATCTGGGAAGGTAGGGTTCCAAACCCTTCGAATGCGGACACCAAGAAGGTAAATTGCTTAGAAAATAAAAAATAAGAGTGGTGGTTTGAGGTTAAGGCTAAGAATAGTTTTTAATACTTTTTCAGAGGTCTCTTTATATATTTTTGTCATTTCGAACGAAGTGAGAAATCTTAATGGTTAGCTATATTTCATGCCTTTGGTGTAAACATTTTTGAATTGTAGATTAATAAAAAAGTCTCACACGGAAAAGCGTTGCATTATGGAGGGATTCTCCTTCACAAATTTTTTCCTTGAATTTAATAATAAAAATTATAAAATATTCTCTAAATTGCGAGCACCCGCATTTGATGCGGTGGACGTGGCAATCCAACGAAGTCGTTGTGAGCCCGAAGGGCGGGGGCAATCTCATAATTACTCAATTTATTTGATAAATATCCAAGGGGAGGGAATGGTTATTAAAAGATTTTTCTTAAAAAAAATATCAATCAAAAAAATGAAATTGGGGATTCTCACCATATTCTTAATATTTCTCTCCTGTAATCATCTGCAAAATAATGGGCCAAAGATTCTAACAGGGTTCTCGGAGAGATTAACAGCGCTTGTTACAACTTCCGTAAGGAGTAATCTCAGGGAAGATCTAACAGCTCAGAAACTCCTCAATGATAGACTTCCATCTCTTGAGAAGAAAAAGACTCTTAATCAAATTATGGATGAGTTAAAGGCTGTTGACCCTCTGAAGGGGCTTGCTTATATTGTTGAGGCAGATATCATGTTTGAATTAGAGAAGACAGAGAATAGGAAACAGAGGGAGAATTTTAATTCACCTGAGGTTCAGCAGGAGATTGTCTCTGCTACAATCGCCGGGATAAAAAGGGCCCTTTCTCAATTGAGGGAGAGGAAGGATGAAAAATAAACGGGCTCTTGTCTTAAGCGGTGGGGGAGCAAAGGGGGCTTTTGCCGCTGGAGCTATTAAATACCTCATGATTGAACTTGGTCTTAATTTCGATATCATAGTTGGAACAAGTACAGGTGCATTGATAGCCCCGCTTGTTGCAAGCAAAGATATTCCGAATCTTCTTAATCTTTATGAGAATGTAGGAACTAACGAAATCCTCAGAGATAGGCCTGATTTAATTGCCTTTCTATTTTCTGATAGTCTCAATGATAGCAGACCTTTAAAAAATTTGATTTATAAATTTCTCGGGGAGAGAGAACGCTACCAGAGGCTTGTGGATTCTTCTGTGGAGATATTTGTAACCACAGTCAATATTCAGAGTGGCAAGATTGAATACGGTAATCAACACAGGGATAAGAAATCTGTCCTTCTTAAGAAGATACTTGCTTCAGCCAGTATCCCGGTAATGATGCCACCTGTGAAGATTGGAAGGTATCAATATGTGGATGGAGGTGTAAAAGAGATTGCCCCACTGAGTAAGGCAATTGATGAGGGTGCAACACACATCATTTCTATCATACTTTCGCCTGATAAATTCCACAGAAGGCCAATTAATAAAATATATACGAATTCTATGGATATTCTTAAAAGAACCCTCGAACTCCTCACAGACGAAATAGTTGATAATGACCTTAAGATGGCGGCAATTTACAGCAAGGCTATCCACAATCTAAATAAAATTAGGATGAATGCAACGGAGAGGCTCGGCTTAACCGATTCGGAGATCAGAAAGCTCTTTACAGGTCTTGAAAATCCATTCAAGGGGAAAAGGACCATAGGAATCACAACCATAAGACCTGATGAAGAATTAATGGAGTCTTCTTTAAATTTCAATCCTGCTCGGATGAGGGAGATGGTTGATATTGGATATAAAAAGGCAAAAGAGGTTGTAAGAAAGGAGATTGAGCAGGGTAGTGGCTTCTTTGAAGGTATTAGCATTTAAAGGATGGTAAGATGTTGGGAATGAAAATTATTATTTTGGATTTTATCAAGCCCTCTCTCCTTTTATATTCTATTGTCAGAAATCCCTTTAACGGGTATCTTCATTCCATATCTCATGATAGATAGTAATAAGTCTATACTTCCCTTCTTCAAGCCTGAGTTTATCTTTATATTCAAAAAGAAGATCCACGGTTTCCCTATCTGTTCCATAGGCAGGAAAGAAGTCAGCTATTCTCTGAAGTCTCCAGAGAATGTCCTCGGGTGGCTTTTTATAGTCCCATAGTAATCTTCTGGGGAGATCAATTTCCTTTTGCATATTTTTATCTCTATTTTATATTATTATAACCTAAATTATAATATCAATCCCCTTGTTTTAAAAGATTGATTAGGGTATAAATATTAAAAAGATAGAGTGGTAGGTCAACCGAATGAATCGAATATTGGTTTTAATTTTAACCATGATATTATTGATATGGAACGGGCTCCCTTCATTTGCCCAGAGAAAACCGAAGAACTTAACACTCATCTATAGCAATAATATCAATGGGGAGATTGAGCCCTGTCCTACCTGAGAGAAAAATCGTCTTGGCGGGCTCGCCAGGAGAGGGGGATTTATTACCGATATTCGTGAGAGAGAGAAGAAAAATCTCCTCTTATTAGATTCAGGGGATTTAATTTTTAAAAAATCTTTTATGTCAACTTCTGAGAGTGAAATAAAGATTGCTATAGAAAAGGCAGAGCTCATCATCGAAAGCCTTAATATAATGGGATACGATGCTATTGGTATCGGGGATGATGACCTGAGCCTCGGGAAAGAATTTCTTATAAAGCTTTCGAAGAAGGCTCGTTTTCCTTTCATATGCTCCAATATTATTGACGAAAAATCTAAAAAACCCATCTTTAAATCCTACCTAATAAAAAATATCGATGGTTTAGAGATCGGTCTCTTAAGTCTTATCTCAAAGGAATTTTTTGGAGAATCGGATCCAAGAAAAAAAGGAATCCTCATCCAATCACCAATTGAATCTGCAAGAGGTATCCTCAAGGAGATTGGAAACAAAACAGACCTGATAATTCTTTTAAGCCACTTAGGTTATCAAAGTGATTTACAACTCGCTAAAACACTCTCTGAAATCCACATAATTTTTGGAGGCCATACAGGAATAAATGTTTTTAATCCACCTATTCTAAAGAACACCCTGATCTTCCAGGTGGCTCCGAAAGGGATGTATATTGGAAGGCTTGATCTTACTATTTACAATAATGGGGAAAATTTTTTTAACACCAGAGATAAACATTCCATAGAGATTGCCCTGAAAAGTCTTAAAGATCGACTTAACGTTGCTGAGGCATTGGAGATAGAGAGATGGATTCAACAATACTTTTCTATTTACTCCCGTATTTTCAATTATTTTCATGTTTATGGTATATCAGTCCCGTCAGATCCTATTTCAACCCTGAGAGATCTGGTTTCATCTATAAGGGCAAATGATTTACAAAAAATCAATTTATTGAGGAAAAAGGCTAAAGAAGAGATTGAAAATTTCATTATAAACCTTCAGGGTAGAAATGAATTTACAAATAGAATCTCAGCATTAAGCGAACAGATAAAGGATCACCCTGAAGTTGGAAAGATGATAGAAAATTTTAGATTAAAAGATAAATAATCAGAATATCAAAGTGAGATTCCACACCGATGTAAAGGAGAAAAGTCAGAACTTGGTATGGGAGCAAAAACTGACCTGATCTTCCTTCATCCGCCAACACTTTATGATTTTAGAACCTTTCCAGGAATATATGGCCCGATAAGTGATGTTGTACCCTCAACTCCTATATTTGAGATGTATCCCATTGGATTTGCAAGCCTCTCCGAGTATCTGGAACGAAGAGGTCTCAAGGTAAGAATTGTCAATATAGCCTTAAAGATGTTGAAAGATAAGAATTTTAATGTAGAGAAATTTATCGCCAGGGAAAAGCCCGTAGCCTTTGGGCTCGACCTTCACTGGATGGCTCATGCTCAGGGCGCCCTTGCCATAGCCGAGCTTATAAAAAAGATTCATCCTCAAATACCTGTAATCCTTGGTGGACTATCTGCAACCTATTACCATGATGAAATAATACGTCAATACCCATTTATAGATTTTCTCCTGAGGGGGGATTCAACAGAGAAACCCCTCGCTCAACTACTCTGGGCTATTAAGAAAGATGGAGATTTTGCCGATATTCCAAATCTTACCTATCGGGACGGAGGAAATGGGGTCAGAATTAATCCCCTTACCTATGTCCCTGATGATTTAAATGAGATTTCAATTGATTATCGGCATATCATGAAGAAGGTCGTTAGGTTCATGGATCCTGTAGGATATCAACCCTTTATTGATTGGTATTCATACCCAGTCACTGCTGTCTTTACATGTCGTGGGTGTCGCTATTTCTGTAAAACATGTGGAGGTTCTTCATTTGCTTTCAATTTATTTGCCAACAGAAAGAGACCTGCATATCGAGACCCAAAACTTCTTGCTCAGGATGTATTTAACGTATCAGATCATCTTAATGCCCCTGTTATGATTATCGGGGATATATTCCAGCCCGGTGAAGAATATGGATTTACCTTCTTGAGTGAGATAAAAAAAAGGCCTATCTCAAACCATATTGCATTTGAATTCTTCGTGCCTCCAAGTCGTGCCCAACTGGAGAGGATTTCGCAATCTGTAAAAAACTTCAATATTGAAATCTCTCCTGAATCCCATGATGAGGAGGTGAGGAAGGCTTTTGGAAGACCTTATGGAAATGAGCCCCTTGAAAGGATGATTCAGGATGCCATTGAACTTGGCTGTAAAAGGATCGATCTCTTTTTTATGATCGGTCTACCAAAGCAGACCTATCAATCTGTCCTCGACACGGTTGAATACTGCCGTGGCCTTCTAAAAAGATTCAAATCATATAATAAAATTTTACCCTTTATCTCACCACTTGCACCTTTCTTAGATCCTGGTAGTGCTGTTTTTGAAGAACCCGAAAGATATGGATATAAACTCTTATTCAGAACGATCGAGGAACATCGCCTTGCCCTTATGTCTCCAAGCTGGAAATATATTCTTAATTACGAAACCGAATGGATGAGCAGAGATGAGATTGTCTCAAGCACATACGAAGCAGGAAAAAGACTCAATCGCCTTAAGGCTGAGTTTGGATTGATTGATCAAAAGACTGCCCAATCTGTGGAGGAAAGGATTGAGAGGGCAGTAAAGATGATGGAAGAGATTGATCGAATAATCTCTCTCTCTGACGAAAAATCAAGGGAAAAGGCTTTAAAAATGATTAAAAGTGGAACCCTTTCGCTCGAAACCTACAGTATGTCAACCGTATGTGAGAAAAAAGAGCTTCAATGGCCAACTCGATTCATCAGGATGAACTTTTTTAAGATTATTAAGACATTAATTTCAAAAGGGTAATCTGATGCATCAATCCCTTCAAGAGATCCTTCGTAAAATACCGAGTGTGGACGAATTCCTTTTAAAGGATGAAATAAAAGAGCTTTTAAATCAATATCCTCGCACCGTAATCCTTGAAGCGATTAGAAGGAGTCTTGCAACATTAAGGAGGGAGATTCTTGAGAAATCAGATCTAACAAAAATAAATGACCATCTCTTCTCCTTTGATCACCTATTTCCAATTATTAAGAGGGAAATATCAATGCAGGTTCAAACTCGACTCCATCCCCTTATCAATGCTACTGGGGTTGTCATCCATACAAATCTCGGAAGGGCCCCACTCCATCCAGAAGCGCTTAAACACATGGTTGAGGTCTCAAAAGGCTATTCCAATCTCGAATATGATCTCAGGCTTGGTGAGAGGGGTGATCGTCATAGTCATGTGGAAGAAATCCTCTGTCGCCTCTCGGGTGCAGAATCTGCCATGATAGTCAATAATAATGCTGGTGCAGTTTTACTTTCACTCAATACCCTTGCAGAGGGAAAAGAAGTGATTATCTCAAGGGGGGAGCTTGTTGAGATTGGAGGTTCCTTCAGAATACCTGATGTGATGAGAAGAAGTGGAGCCATACTTCATGAAGTGGGAACCACAAACCGAACCCACCTTGGTGATTATAAAAGAGCGATCAGCCCTAATACCGCCCTACTTCTTAAAGTCCATACAAGTAACTTCAGGGTGATGGGTTTTACCTCTGAGGTTCCCCTCGAAGAGCTTGTTCAATTGGGGAGAGAGAATAAGCTTCCTGTGATGGAAGACCTGGGAAGTGGCTGCCTGATCGAACTTGAAAGATTCGGATTGGGAAAAGAGCCCACTGTTTCTGAGGCAATAAAGACAGGAGTAGATTTGATTACCTTCAGCGGCGATAAACTCCTTGGGGGGCCTCAGGCTGGAATTATCCTCGGGAAAAGAGATATTATAGATTCTATCAAAACGAATCCCCTTACCAGGGCCCTCAGGATTGACAAGCTCACACTGGCTGCTCTGGAGTCTACACTGCTCCTCTATCTCAACGAAGAGAGGGCGACAAGAGAAATTCCTGTCCTAAGGATGCTTACAATGGATATTAAACTATTAAAGGCAAGGGGAAAACGCCTTTTGAATAAATTATCAAGGGTAAATAGTAAAGAGATACAGATATCCTTGAAAGAGGACATCTCACAAGTGGGTGGTGGTGCCCTTCCTCTTCAAGAGCTTCCCACTATGGTCTTATCAATCAAACCGATTAGTTTTTCTGTGAACACACTTGAAGAAAAGTTACGTACGGGAGAGCCTCCTATCATCTCCCGTATTCAAAAGAATGAATTGCTCCTCGATATGAGGACTGTTTCCGATGAAGAGATTCCTTTGCTTGCATCTGGAATTGAAAAGGCACTCAGCCAGATTACTTGAGAGTTCTGAAAAATTCATTGAGAGACCCCTCTCTCCACGCATTGGGGCTTTGTCGCAATGAGGTGTATGCCATGTTTGTCATTCCGAGCAAAGCGAGGAATCTATAGAATTCAAACCATTATAAAACATAGATTCTTCGGCTAAAGTCTCAGAATAACATTACGACATAGTCTCGTTGGGTAGAGTGGAGGTCGGTACGACTCGCAACCGAGTTAAGGGGGATAATTGTAAAGATTTAATTGCTCCGAGTAATATATCTTTTTTGTGCTTTATGGATAACAAAAATGACAAGAAGGGTTCACCCTTTTCTATTCAGGTTTCAGAAAAGGATAAGGGGATCCGAATCGATCAGTTTCTAACCAAAAAGCTTCTTAACCTATCCCGTTCTCAGGCAAAAAATTTAATTGAGATGGGAATTATCTTACTCAATCAAAAAAAGACAAAACCAGGTATCCGTTTGAAATCTGGTGACCTTATCTCAGGAATCATCCCCATGGCCCAACCTCTCTCTCTCGAACCTGAGCCGATACCTCTTAATGTCCTCTATGAGGATTCTTCCATTATTGTTATTGACAAACCACCCAAGATGGTTGTTCATCCTGCACCAAAAAATCCTTCAGGTACCCTCGTTAATGCACTTCTTTATCACTGTAAAGATCTTACCGGTATAAACGGGATAATAAGGCCAGGGATAGTCCATCGCCTGGACAAAGATACTTCTGGTGTGATGGTTGTTGCTAAAAATAATGAAGCCTATCAGGGATTGATTTCACAATTTAAAAATCGGACTGTAGAAAAGGTCTATATTGCAATAGTCTCTGGGAAGTTTGAGAAAATGGAGGGGATGATTGATTCAGATATTGGAAGACATCCTGTTGAGAGAAAACGAATGTCCACGAGGACAAAGAAAGGAAGGAAGGCTCTGACGATGTGGAAGGTCCTGGAGGAGTTTCAAAACTTCACACTTCTTGAAATTCATCCCAAAACAGGCAGAACTCATCAAATCAGGGTCCACCTATCTTCAATTGGTCATCCTCTGTTGGGAGATCCTCTATATGGAAAAAAGAAAAATTACTTGATCACTGATGATTCAAAATTAAAAAATCTTATAATTAAAATGGGACGGCAGGCACTTCATTCACATAGCCTGGAATTCAATCATCCAGAAACAGGTGAAAGAGTAAGGTTTTACTCACCGATACCTCAAGAGATGAAAGAGGTGCTTGAATATTTGAGATCGAAAAGATAGGTTATTTAATATGAAAACAATTGACCGATCATTATTAAGAAATAAAGATGGAATTTTCTACTTTGAGATTCCCGAGATGGAAAGGCTTGGTTGGCTTCGCCATGCCTTTCTTACCCGCCATGGAGGGATCAGTATTTCACCCTTTGATTCATTGAATATGAGCATTAACAATGGAGATAGGCCCGGAGATGTCTTACAAAATAAAGAGCTAATAGCTTCAGCCTTCGGTCTTCCTAAGGACCGATTGGTCCTTCTTAAGCAGAGACAAAAGGACGAAATCCTCGTTTTAAAGAATCCTGTAGAAAGAATCCCTCCTCCTTTACCATACGATGCCACGATTACAGATGCCTCCAATCTTCCATTGGGTATATTAACTGCAGATTGTATCCCCATTTTTATTACAGACATTAAAAAAAAGGTAATTGCGGCAATCCATTCTGGCAGACAGGGAACATCTCTGGGAATAACAAAGAAGGTATTGAGAAAGATGAGAGATGGATGGAACTGCTCAATGAAAGATCTCATAATTGCCATGGGCCCATCTATTGGCCCCTGCTGTTATGAGATTGATGAGAAAGTCTTTAACCCTGGATGGGAACCCTTTTCAACATCAAATGGTGAAGGAAGATGGATGGTCGATCTTGCTCGGATTAATATCGCCCAGATGAAGGATGAGGGCATAGGAGAAGAACAAATTTTTAGGGTAGATATCTGCACCTGTTGCAGAACAGATCTCTTTTTTTCTTATCGTAAAGAGGGAAAAACCGGTAGACAGCTTTCTTTTATAGAGATCGTATAGCGAAAACCATAACCATTTACGAAGTGTATGTTAAGGGAAAAAGTAATGAAAGAAAAAATTCTTAAAATTTATCTTCAACCCAAGTCTTCAATGAATGGGATTGTTGGTCTATATAAGGATGGTATAAAAGTTAAAGTGACAGCCCCACCTGTGGAAGGGAGGGCCAACGAGACACTCATTCGTGTATTGGCTAAGGAATTAAGAATTTCTCCATCTTCTATTGAGATTATAAAAGGCCACCATTCCCGAGAAAAAACTATAAAGATTCTTGAAAATGGGGTTGAGGAGTGGATGAAGAGGTTAGAGATTATTAAGAAATAACTCGACCCCGAATTACTTTTTAGCTACATTGTCATCTTTCTTTTGCTCGCATTAAGCACAGTAATACCTATGACCTCTCCCTTTTCATATCTGATGATCATATCATCATCAGTAAGCTCACTGTCGTCTGCATGACTCGGCTTTTTAAAATTTAAATATAAAACATCTGCTTCCTCGTCATAACTATACCAAATGCGTTTAAAAGGTATACTTAATAATTGGGGGGTAAGGTTTTGGATTGCCTTTATATCTATTGAGGCCATAACTTTGTTCTCCTTTCAATCTTTTTAATTTTTCTTGTCAGGAAGGCAGTAATAATAAATCCATCCTCTTTGCTCATCTCCTTATATATAACAACTAAATATTTCCCTGGTTCAATTTCTTTGATCGCAAATAATTCCTCAGCTTTGCCCTCATAAATTGCTTCTGGTTCCTCAATGGTCTCAAGAACATCAAAATAATAGCCAGCCATTTCCGAATGTTCTTCGGTAATATGAAGCCATCTTTGTTGTGTTAACCGAATTTGAACCCCATTCTTTGATCGAACTGTCTCCATGAAAAACCACTCTTATTAATAGAAAATAATATAACAGAATTTATTATACTTGAAAAGAAAGGCTTTTGCTACCTAAATTGGAGCGATTCCCACCCTATAAAGTTATAAAGGGTTGACTTTAGAGAGAAAATCTATTAGTTTAAATATTGGAAGTGAATAGGTCCTGGTGGGCCTCCTGGACTTCAAATCCAGTGATCCCGACAGCTCGGGATGGTGGGTTCGATTCCCATGCACTTCCGCCAATTTCAGAAGAAAATATTTTTTGAATGCTTTTGGTAAGGCATTCTGTTTATATAGTAAATTGAAGGAGAGAAATATGTTTGGAATAGGAATGCCGGAGTTACTTATTATCCTGGTCATCATCCTGATCATATTTGGTGCGGGGAAACTTCCACAGATTGGCGAAGGGCTCGGAAAAGGGATCAGGAATTTTAAAAAGGCAACCAAGGATCGGGATGAGATCGATGTAACTCCAAAAAAGACAGAAGAGATTTCTGAAAAAAGTGAAAAGTAGAAGAACCGCCTTACCCCTTCCATTATGGGACATACTGCCTACATTGGTATTGGTTCAAATATTGGCGATAAAATCAACTTATGTAAAAAGGCGATTTCAGAAATTCTAAGACTGGATTCCAATAAAATTATTGCAAAATCTTCCCTTTATAAAACAAAACCTATTGGTTTTACAGATCAGGATTGGTTTGTAAATGGTGTAATAAAGATTGAAACAGAGTTAAAACCTTTAGATCTCTTATATGGTCTAAAAAATATTGAATTTCATCTGGGAAGGAAAAGAACATTTCACTGGGGACCAAGGACAATTGATCTTGATATCCTTCTCTTTGATGAAAGGGTAATCACAACAGGGGAACTTAAGATCCCTCATCCCCACCTCCACGAACGTCAATTCGTTCTCGTTCCTCTTGTTGAAATTGACCGCAATATTTTCCATCCCATTTTTAAAAAGACTGTTGGAGAACTATTAGAAGATTTAATTGAAGATCAGGGAGTGGAAAAAATCTCTGATATTTAATTTTGGGTTATAGATGCTCAGATTTCTATTGATTATCCTTCTTATAATTGTCCTATATTATCTCCTTCACTTCCTCATAAAAGATATGCCGAGTTCAAAGAGGCAGATGAGAAAAAGGACAGATCCTGAAGAGCTCGTCCAGGATCCCTATTGATTGACTTATATACCTAAAGGGTCGGCATTTAAGAAAAAAATCGATGGGAAAATATTCTACTTTTGCAATAAGGACTGCCTTTTAAAATATATTGAAGGGAAAAAAGAAAGCATTGAAAAGAAAAATTGATATTAATCTAAATTGAGCTCTTTGCGCGAAGCGACGTGATAATATAATAGATTCCTCGCTTCGCTCGGAATGACAATTTGGTTGAGATTCCTTACCCCCTGCCGCAGGCAGGGGTTTCGCCTCGTAATTGCAATTCAGAATCACTCAATTTAGGATTAAGATATTAGGAGAAACCCATGATCATACTAATTTGAAAAAGAGATCTCTGAAAAAATATTTAAAATGAGTTGCATAGACCGGGGAGGTGGGCTGGAGAAGCATTCGAAGGGTTTGGAACCTTACCTCCCCAGTCATTCAAGTACTTTTTCAGAACTCTCTAAAAAAAAGCTTGACAAGGGAAAATATTGTTGCTATTGTAAAAATGTATGAAATTTTTCCCACAATATTTTAAAGGGGGTGCGTGTATGAGGAAAAGAATTCCTATTTTCATGATACTTCTGGTCTTTCTTTTTTCCTTTTCAGGTTGTTACTACTTCTCTGCACGAAATGAGATAAAGACGGCTGAAAAATTACTTTCAGATTTGAAGGGGTCAGGAGGCGCTTCAAAGACTCCTTATGAATATTGCAGTGCTGAATCATTTCTTTATGGAGCAAAATTGGAATTTGAGCATAATGATTTTAAAGTGGCAAAGGAGTTAGCAAGTCGTTCAAGGGCTGCTTCTGAGGCGGGATTAACAGAATTGAAGAAGAGGTAGCTGAGCAAAATGAGAGGGGGTGAAATATGAATATGAATCGAAAATATATGATTTTGGTAATTTTCATCTTAGGGGCATTGATTGCTTCAGGATGTGCTGTTAGCAGAGAGACTATGATGGCCTATAACGAGGCAAAGGAAGCCTTTCAGAGGGCTACACTTGCCGATGCAAAGAAGTGTGCACCCTGCCAGTTTGCAACAGCCGAAGCATATCTGGCACTGGCAGATCATGAAAAGTCACACTTCTGGAGAGAACTTGAGCGTTTGGATAATCATATCAAAATTGTAAAGGAAAAATCCCTTGAGGCAATCAGGATTTGCGAAAAACCACCTGCACCACCAGCTCCACCACTGCCAAGGCCAATTGCACCACCACCTGTGCCTCCAGTGCCTGCACCACCAGCGGTTGTTACACCACCACCTCCACCAGTGCCACCTGCACCACCAGCACCTCCACCTGCGCCTCCAGTAGTTATTACACCACCACCTCCAGCACCTCCACCTCCTCCACCTGCACCAGAGAAACCCGAAGAGAAGCCAGCACCTCCAGTAGTTGTTACACCTCCTCCGGCTCCTACACCACCAGCCCCTGCACCGCCCAAGCGGCCTGAGGTGCCTGTTTTTGAAACAGTCTATTTTGATTTAAAAAAGACCAATATCAATCCCTCTGCATCCAAGGCGCTGGATAGAAATGGGATGATACTTAGAGAGAATCCAAATATCAGAGTTGTTATAGAAGGTCATACGGATTCTACAGGTTCTCCTGAGACAAATAAAGTCATTTCTGAGAAGAGGGCTGAGAGTGCAAAGAAATATATTCAGGATAAGTTTGGAATCTCGGCTGACCGAATGCAGGTCAAGGGATTTGGAGCAACAAGACCCGTTGCAGATAATCGGACCGAAGAAGGTCGAGCAAAAAACAGGAGGGTTGAGTTTAGAATAATTCCATAAAATTATTTAATCCTAAATATTTATTAGTCGTTGCGAGCCCGAAGGGCGTGGCAATCTTATAGATTCCTCGCTCCGCTCGGAATGACAATTTGGTAAAGATTGCTTCCCTGTCTGAAGCAGACAATGACAATCTTGAACCACTCAATTTAGATTAATATAAAAAATTCCTTTTTAGGTGGTAGGAAGAGATTTCTACCACCTATTTTTTGCCCGATAAGGAGGCTTATAGAATGAAATTCTTTATCGATACTGCAAATCCTGATGAGATAAGAAAGGCTTACGAAATGGGAATAATAGATGGGGTAACTACCAACCCTTCACTGATTTCTAAGGAGCGAAGAGATTTTGAATCCCTTATTGGAGAGATCTGTGAAATCATCCAGGGGCTTCCTATAAGCATTGAGGTTTTAAGCCTCAGGGCAGAAGAGATGGTTGAAGAAGCCAAAAGACTCTCTAAAATTGGTAAAAATATTGTCGTTAAAATTCCAATGACTTCGGAAGGACTAAAAGCTATCAGGATTTTGGTCTCCGACGGGATTAAGACAAATACAACCCTCATCTTTTCTCCAACCCAGGCGCTTCTTGCGGCAAAGGCAGGATCAACTTATGTAAGTCCATTCATAGGGAGGCTTGATGATATTTCCCAGACAGGGATGGATTTGGTCAGGCAGATTGTTACAATATTTGATAATTATGATTTCTCATCAGAGGTGATTGTATCGAGTATCAGAAATCCCATTCACGTGCTTAAGGCTGCACTCATCGGTGCAGATGTATCAACGATTCCCTATAAAGTTATTGAACAACTGATTCACCATCCATTGACAGATATTGGTATTGAGCGGTTTCTGGAAGACTGGAAGAAGGTTCCAAAAAAGTAAATTTAACAATATTATCAGATTTAACTCACATCTATGGTAATCTGTTTCGGTGTAAGCTCAGCTCTCTTTGGAAGAACAATCCTCAATACACCATCTTTATAGGATGCCTTGATACCCTCCTGATCTATAATCTTTGGGATGGTGAAGGTTCTCTGAAAATTCCCATAGGGTCTCTCTATCTGAATATAGTTTCCTCCTGTAGCATCTTTTAAAAACTTCCTCTCACCCTGAATTATTAATGTATTCTCCTCAACTTTAATATCAATCTCATTCTGATCTATCTCGGGGAGGTCTATCTTTAAAACAACTTCATCAACTTTCTCTATAATATCTACAGGAGGAGACCAGACACCTCTTGGAACCTCTTCTTTAAAGATTCGTGAAAGGGTCTCATCAAAGAGTCGGGTCATTCGGTCTTGCATTGCCATCAGATCCCGAAAAGGCTCCCATTTTACATGGACCATTTCCCCTACCTCCTAAAATAATACTTTAAAAATAGTATACTCCAATTATAAAATAATTTCAACTCCTGCAGGTATAACATACATCATAAAAATCTTTTGGTAGATTAGCCTTTTGCCTGAATCTCTCTAATTGAAACCATGGTGCAAAATAGTTTCCACAGATCTTACATTTCTTCATTTTAAGCGTTCTTTTCCAGCGGATGATTGTTCGTTCATCCCCCTCTTCCTTCATCCCTATTACATTCACAGGGCATATGACAACACAGGCTCCACAGGCAATACAGTTCATCGCTTCTTCCTGAAAGGGAGGTGTCATCTCTCTTCGGTCTCCCCGAAAGGCAAACTGAATGGCATGAGCCCCTACCACTTCATCACAAACCCTTGCGCAGAGTCCGCATAGAATGCAATCCTTTTCTTCTTTCTTGAATCTGACATCATCAACACCCATTTGACTTGCCATCTCCTGTATCAATTTATCACCAGGACACATAGCCAGAATTAATTCAATGATCATCCGACGGGCCCTTATAACCTTTTCTGTCTGGGTCAATACCTCAATCCCTTCCATCACAGGATAGTTACAGGAGGTTGTCATTCTCGATCTGCCATTTCTAACAACTTCTACCAAACAGAGACGGCAAGCTCCATAAGGTTTAACAGATTCATGATAACAAAGATGAGGTATCTCAATCCCCGAATCGAGGGCCACTTCTAAGACATTCATGCCCTCTCTTCCCTCAACAGGTTGACCATCAATTGTAAAAGAGACCATCAGTTCTCCTCCTGAACCATATTAAATCACTTTGTCATTGAAGCCATCTCACTGCCCCTACTTCGTGCACAAATAATTAAAGAGTCAATGGGTTATGGTTACGAAGCCAGTTTCGTATATCGTTAAAGGGTGAAGGCCAAAAGAATTTAAAGACTAACGACCTTACTTTCTAACTAAACGGGCCTCTTTGCCGCTACATTTGACCATTGACTTTATTCAACCTCAATTGCATTAAATTTACATGTCTCGAAACACATCCCGCACTTTATACACTTTTCTTGATCAATTCTAAAAGGTTCACCTTTTTCTTTCTTTGTCTTTTGTTTCCCACTTATCGCCTTCTCAGGGCAGACCTTTGCACACCTTCCACACATTGTGCAAACATCAGATAGAATTCTATATCTGAGGAGTGCCCTGCATACCTTTGCCGGACATCGTTTATTGATGATATGTTCTTCATATTCATGCCGGAAATAACGGATTGTTGATAGGACGGGGTTCGGAGCGGTCCCTCCCAACTGGCAAAGGGAAGCCTCTGCTGTAACCCAGCCCAGGTCCTCGAGGAGAGAGAGGTGATCCATTTTCCCCCTGCCTTCAGTGATCTCGGTCAGGATCTCATGCATCCGTTTCGTTCCTTCTCTGCAGGATGTACATTTTCCACATGACTCGTCCTTTAGAAAATTCATAAAATATTTTGCAACATCCACCATACAGGTGGTTTCATCCATTACAATCATACCACCCGAGCCCATCATGGAACCCACCTCTGTCAGTCGATCGAAGTCGACCGGCAGATCTAAAAGAGACTCAGGAATGCATCCTCCCGAGGGCCCTCCTGTCTGAACAGCCTTAAATTTCTTTCCATCCGGAATCCCACCCCCGACATCATAGATGATCTCTCGCAGTGTGATCCCCATGGGAACCTCAACTAAACCCGTGTTGTTCACCTTGCCCACAATGGAGAAAACCTTTGTTCCCTTACTTCCTTTGGTTCCAATTTGGGAGTACCAACCTGCCCCTCTGGAGATAATGACCGGGACATTATTCCATGTCTCCACATTATTGAGATTACTCGGTCTATCCCATAGACCACTTTCCGTCGTATGGATATGTTTAGCCCGAGGTTCACCCACCTTCCCCTCAATCGAGGCCATAAGCGCGGTCGACTCTCCACAGACGAAAGCCCCACCGCCCCTGAAGAGGCTAATCTTTAATGAAAAGCCAGAACCCAAAATGTTGTCTCCCAAGAGCCCCATCTTCTCGGCTTGCTCCAAAGCGACTCGAAGCTTTTGAATGGCCAGGGGATATTCATCTCTGACGTAGATGAATCCTTCATTGGCTCCAATGGCATAAGCACCTATGAGCATTCCTTCAATCACACTGTGAGGATCGCCTTCCAATATACTTCGATCCATATATGCTCCAGGATCTCCTTCATCAGCATTACATAATACAAATTTTCTATCCCCCTTTGCCTTCCGACAAGATTCCCATTTATTTCCTGTCGGAAACCCAGCCCCTCCCCTTCCCCGAAGCCCTGAACGCTTTATTTCTTCGATGATCTCTTCGGGTTTCATTTCAAAAAGGGCTTTATAAAGAGAAAAGTATCCCCCTCTCGCCACATACTCTTCCAAGCTTTCAGGATTGATGAAACCACAATTTCTCAAAGCGATCTTTAACTGTTTACTATAGAAAGGAATCTGATGATAATGATGGGTCCCATTTATTCCGCTGGGGATCTTAAGGATAGAATAATTCTTTGTTTTGCCCTCCACGATCCAATCTTCGAACTCCATCTTGCAAAGCAATAGATCTTCCAATACCTTGTTCTCTAACCACTGGTGAAGAATCTCGGAAGACCGATCTGGTGTCACTCCCTGGTAGAACACTCTCGGCTTTCCTTGTTCTAAGATGTCAACAACAGGTTCCCTTTGGCAAAAACCGATACACCCAGTTTGCCCCAAACGAATCGGGAGCTTTCCTTTTTGCACCTCTTTGTGAAGTGCTTCATAAACCCTCCCTGCTCCAGTTGAAAGACCGCAGGTCGACATTCCAACGGAAATCTTTGTGATCTTGGGATAAAGCGACGCCAATCCCTTCTCCCTTACCTTCTCCAAATCCGCTTTCGTCTGAATCTTCATTTTCTCCTCATTTGAATTCTTTCAAGATTGAAGGAAGTTTATCCTGTGTCAATCGACCAAAAACCTCTCCGTCCACCACGGCAACCGGTCCCAGGCTGCAGCACCCCACACAACGGACTGATTCCAAGGTGAAGCGTTTGTCTTTGGTCGTCTCTCCAACAGAGATGCCCAGATCCCTTTCCAACTTGTCCATAATTTTACTTCCACCCCGAACATGGCAGGCAGTTCCTAAGCAGACATCAATCTTATGGCGTCCCCTCGGCTTAATGCTCAGTGCATTATAGAAGGTCGCAATCCGAAAGATGGTGGTCATGGGAATACCCATTTTCTGAGAAACATATTCCAAAGTCTCCTTAGGAAGGTACTTCTCTTTTGCCTGGATGTCCTGAAGGATGCTCAAGATGGCGGATTCTTGTCCTCTGTATTGTTTGATTATGTGGGCAATCTCTTTGGTTTCCATTTCATACTCCTCTTTTCGACTTCTCCCTCAATTCCTCATACTCTTTCCGAATTTTCTCTTCAATCTCTTGAATCATTTCGTCGGTAAGATGTCTGAATCGTCCTTGGAATTTGAAATACTCTTTGACGGGCTTCAGCGCTGGAAAATCCATACTTAACCGGTAGCGTCCCCCCTCCACCTCATACAGAGGGAAGACACCTGTCTCAACAGCCAAACGGCCAAGTTTGATCGATAGCTCAGGTGCTGACCTCCATCCAGTTGGACACACTGAAAGGATATGAACATAGGCAGGGCCTTTTATCTCTGATGCCTTCTTCACCTTCTGAACAAGGTCAATGGGATAACTCGGGCATGCAGTTGCAACATAAGGGATATTATGGGCAACCGCTATGGCAGGCATATTCTTTTTCCATGTTACCTGTCCCATAATCACCTTTCCAACAGGAGAGGTAGTGGTGGATGCACCAAAGGGTGTTGAGGAGGAACGCTGGATACCTGTATTCATATAGGCCTCGTTATCTGTGCAGATGTAGATAAAGTCATGACCTCTTTCAAATGCCCCTGAGAGAGACTGAAGGCCTATATCTGCTGTTCCCCCATCACCTGCCATTGCCAAAGTTACTATCTTTTTTTGGGGAAGCCTCCCTTTCTTCATCAAAACCTTGAGTGCGGCCTCAATGCCTGATGCCACTGCAGCTGTATTTTCAAAGGCAACATGGAACCACGGAACCCTCCATGATGTGAAGGGAAGAGGAGAGGAGATGATCTCCATACATCCTGTGGCAGATGCAACAATCACATTTCTTCCCAGCGCTTTGGCAACGAGTCTAACTGCCAGCGCCTCAGCACATCCCTGGCATGCCCTATGCCCAGGTGCAAAATACTCCTTCTGTGTCAGTGTTCTTACAGCAAAGACATTTAAATTTCCATTCATTCTCTCACCCCATAAATCTCATAGCCATCACGTTTTCCTTCTTCAATCTCTATTTCAGCCTTGTTTACCATCTCAATAAAATCTGATGGAGCCACATCCCTTCCTGAAATACCTGCTACAAAATTATATATGAATGGCCTCTTCTCATATCCGTAAAGGGCAGCCTTCACCTCAGATGCCACTGGCCCTCCAGGGCCTCCAACTGAAATTGAACGATCGATAACAATAAGATTTTTTACCCCCAGCACTTCTTTCCTTAATGCCTCAAAAGGAAATGGCCTCCAGAGGCGGATCTTTACTAAACCCACTGCCCTTCCATCCTCTCTCATCCTATCCACTGCCACAGAGGCCGTCTCACCAATGCTTCCCATTGTGACAAGGAGTGTCTCTGCATCCTCTGTCTTGTAAGTTTCAACAGGTTTGTAAAACCTACCTGTCATCTCTCCAAAAGACTGCCATACATCAAGAATTTTATTCAGCGAGGATCTAATGGCAACCTCTTGAGCCTTCTTTGTTTCAGCGAAGATACTTGGAAGTGCAAAAGCACCCATAGTGAGAGGACGATCAGGATGGAGACGATAGAGGGGTTGATAAGGTGGAAGAAACCGATCTATCTTTTCCTGTTCTATCATCTCTATCGGTTCAATAACGTGGGTAAGTATAAATCCATCCATATTGATGATTACGGGGATAAGCACATCCCTATCCTCACCTATCCGATAACCTATAAAGACATGATCATAGACCTCCTGGCCGTTTTCAACAAAGAATTGAATCCATCCACAATCACGAATCATCATCGCATCGCTATGATCATTCCAGATGCTTAAAGGAGCAGAAAGTGTTCTGTTTGCGATAATCATCAGTATTGGAAGCCTTAAACCCGATGCAATATATGTGATCTCGCTCATGAGGGCAAGCCCCTGAGAGCTTGTGCATGTAAATGTCCTTGCCCCTGTTGCAGAAGAACCGACACAGACACTCAGGGCTGAATGTTCGGACTCAACACAGAAAAATTCTGCATCCAGTTCTCCATTGGCTACCAATTCAGAGAGGTGCTCCACTATATGTGTCTGAGGTGTTATGGGATAAGCTGAGATTACATCTACATTACACTGTTTTACGGCTTCAGCCGCAGCGATGGATACCTCCATTCCAACCCTTTTCCCCATGATTACGTCTCCTCCTCTGCAACAACCATTGTGATTGCTCCTGTAGGACATTCCTTTGCACATATCCCGCATCCCTTACAATAGAAAAGGTCTGCAGTAAAATAACCTTCCTCATCTAAATTGTAGGCCATATCAGGACAGAATATATAGCATAATCCACAGTGAATGCAGAGTTCCTTATTGAGGACAGGTTTCAGGGTCTTCCAGTCCCCTGTCCTATATTGGCTGGCATTTCCAGGTTCTAAGACAACATTTCCAACAGGTATCTCTTTCCATGTCCATTCTGATTCGGGTTTTGTCATCTCTCTTTCCTCTTTAAAAAAACTTTTACCCCTTTTCCCCCTGAATAAGATGGGGTGGTAATAGGTCATTCAATTTTTATTGAATCATGACGGTCTCCTGGTATGCCCTCTCAAAGGCGGAGAGGTTCTTTTCAGCCACTCGACCAAACCTCTCCCTTATTGGTTGAATGAAGGACTCCTTATTAACCAATCCCGTTGCCTTTATGAGAGAGCCAAGCATTGTTGTATTGGTGATGGGAAGGCCAAGGACCTCCATGGCTATCTTTATAGCATCTACCACTGCAATTGGATTCTTAATACCCAACTCATCTTTCACCTTCTCTGGAGAATCTTTGCTTGTTGTAACAAGAATACCATTCGGTTTTAGCCCCGAGGAAACATTAACTATCCTTAGAAGCGAGGCATCAAGGACAACTACAATATCAGGTTCATAAATATTTGCCCTGATCCTTATAGGCTCACTATCTATTCTACAGAAAGCCAACACAGGGGCTCCTCTCCTTTCTGGTCCAAAGCTCGGGAATGCCTGGGCATATTTACCCTCCCCAATGGCAGCCAATGCCAGAAGCTCTGCCGAGGTTACAGCCCCCTGACCACCTCTTCCATGAAATCTGATCTCTATCATCTAAATCTCCTATTTCTTCAAACAATTTATCTATAATCTAAATTGAGCGATTTTTTTACTAAAAGCATTTCCGCCAAAGGCGGATCAGTCATTGCGTAGCAATCCGGCGAAGTCGTTGCGAGGAGCGAAGCGACGTGGCAATCTCATAGATTCCTCGCTTCGCTCGGAATGACAATTTTGTAGAGATTACTTCGCAATGACAATCTTGAATCGCACAATTTATCTATAATATATTTAATATACCTTTTCAAACTTCCCTGCGACCTTCTATCGCTTTCGACAAAGTCATCCCATCTGAATATTCAATCTCTCCACCCATCGGTATTCCAAAAGCTATTCTTGTGACCTTTATCCCGAGGGTCTTAATCGAATCTGTTATATATAGAGCTGTAGCTTCACCCTCTACAGTTGGATTAGTAGCTAAGATCACTTCCTGAATATCTTCTTTGCGAAGTCTATCCATGAGCTCCTTGATCCTTATATCCTCCGGACCAATACCTTCTAAGGGAGAAATGGCTCCATGTAATACATGATATTTCCCACGGAAGGTCCCTGTATTTTCGATGGCGTTAAGGTCATTGGGACCCTCTACAACACATAATATCTCTTTAACCCTTTTTTCATCCCGACATATCCAGCATGGATCTTCATCTGTTAGATTAAAACAGATGGAACAGAGTTGAATCTTCTCCTTTACGTCCAAAATGGCCCGCGCAAGACTTTGTGCCTCTTGAGGGGTTGACCTCAGGATATGGAAGGCAAGTCTTGAGGCTGTCTTTCGACCTATCCCAGGAAGTCTTGTTAGTGCTTCTATAAGATGATCTATGGGTTTAGCATAGGTAGGCATAGTTCAGTTTAGTTAAAATAGGCCCGGGATGGTTAATCCTCCTGTGATCTTTTTCATTTCCTCAGCCATCATCTCCTGAGACTTTCTCACTGCCTCATTCACGGCAGCGGCAATAAGATCTTGAAGCATCTCAATGTCTTCTCTGCTCACAACCTCTGGATCGATTCGAACAGACAACACCTCCTGCTTCCCATTCATTACAATACTTACCATGCCCCCTCCAGAGCTTGCCTCCACAGTCTTCCCAGCCATTTCCTCCTGAAGCTGTGTTATCTTTGCATGCATCTGTTGAGCCTGTTTCAGTAAATTACCTAATCCCTTTGTCATCTGTCTCTCCTTTGGTCTAATTTACTTCTCAACAATCTTTCCATTAAAAATCCGCAGGGCCTCTTGAATGATTGAGTTTGAACCGGACCCGTCTTTTATTCTTTGATTGAGTTTATTAGCAACTGACCTTCCCTGATTCTTAACCCCATTTTCCATATTTCCCTCCCTGAATGGAGAGATAATAATCTTCGTCTTTCTCCCGAGATACTCCGAGCATATTGATTCCAATAGTTTATGGTTCTCTTTTTCCAACATTCTATCATAGTGAAAAGATTCCTTTTCAAAACCTATCTCCAACCTCTCATTGTTGAAATTTATGAGGTTACCAAAAGATAAAAACGCCCCAAGTATGGGATTCTTTGCACGAGTAAAATCTAATAAACCTTTCCAAACCTCTTCTTGATCTACTTGATCTACCCTTGATTCTTCTCGAATTTCATCTCTTAATTCATCCTCCTTGCGATCCCCATCTAAGACCTCTGCCTTTTGCCCCTCATCCTCATTTTTTTGAAAATCCTCATTCATTCCAATTTCTATTTTTGAATTAGTTGAAACAAAATTCTCCTCTGGAATAAAAGGTTGTGCTGGTTTTGGTAGGGAATATGTCTTTTCAATATCTTCCAGTTTCTTTAATATCTGATCAATAGGTAGAACAGGACGAAGCGTTGCCATTCTTATCAATGTTATCTCCAGCATTGTTCGGGGAAATATGGATTGAGAAATGGCCTCTTCCCCTTTTAAAAGGAGATTGAAGAGATGATCCAGCTGATTGAATTGAAACCTTTCTGCTTGCCTTTTTAAAAAATCGAGCTCATCCTCTGGCAGCTCCACAAATTCTTCTGGATGGTTGCTCACTTTTAAAAGAATCAAGTCTCTTAGGTACTGGAGAAGATCCCCACAGAATTGCTGTATATCAAATCCATGATGATATATATGATCCACAATTCTCAAGCATCGCTGAGGATCCCCATCTGCGATTGCCTCAATTGTATCGTAAATGATTTTTTGATCTATTAATCCCAGTACCTCCAAAATATCCTCATCCCTTATATCCTTACCTCCATAAGAGATCACCTGGTCAAGGAGACTCTGTGCATCCCTCATACTTCCTTCAGATTCTCGAGCAATAGTTAAGAGGCCTCGTTGGGTGATTCTTATACCCTCCTTTTCAACAATCATTTTAAGATTATTTATAATATCCTTAAGCGGAATCCTCTTGAAATCGTATCTCTGACATCTTGAAAGGATTGTGGGAGGAATCTTGTGAGGTTCTGTTGTGGCAAAGATAAAGATTATATGTGGAGGAGGTTCTTCAAGGGTCTTTAATAATGCATTAAAGGCCTCTCGTGTGAGCATGTGGACTTCGTCTATAATATAAATCTTATATCGACTCTTGGCAGGTGTGTAGCGAACGTTTTCTCTTAGTTCTCTAATCTCTTCTATCCCACGATTTGATGCACCGTCGATCTCTATCACATCCATTGAGTTGCCACTTGTTATTTCCTGGCAGGAAGTACATTGATTACAGGGATGGGTTATCGGCCCTTTTTCACAGTTAAGAGCCTTTGCCAGGATTCGAGCAGTTGAGGTCTTTCCAACCCCCCTCGCTCCAGTAAATAAAAAGGCATGAGCCACCCTGTTCTGGGATATGGCATTCTGAAGTGTTTGTGTAATAGTCCTCTGCCCCACCACCTCTTCAAAGACCTGAGGTCTCCACTTTCTTGCAAGAACTAAATAGGACATTTTTCTTTCACGCCTCGGGTTAAAGTCTATCTTTTATAGAATCTTAAATCTTATTTTGTCACTAAAAAATTTGTATCAATTTAGATTTATGAAAAAATTTCATCAGGTGGAATTAAAATCCCCTTTTAATCTTCCTTACCCCCTCCTTACGAGATTGTGTCGCAATGAGGTTTATGCCATTTTTGTCATTCCGAGTCTCCTTTTTCTGTCATTCCGAGTCTCCTTT
>JBBITW010000025.1:0-28121 GCA_037440525.1 Deltaproteobacteria bacterium | reverse complement strand
GTGATCATCTTGAGTCTCGTTGCCTATATATTTGCCCTTATATGGGGTTTTAAACCTGAAGTGGGCATTGGTTCGCGTGCCTATCAATCAATCCAGGCATGGGGAAAGGGATTCTGGGTTTTGCTTGAATTTGCAATGCAGATGTGCCTGATAATGATGACAGGCTATATCCTTGCATGCTCCCCTCCTGTAAGAAGACTGATGACGGGAATCTCAGGCTGGTCAAATCCTGAAAAACCCTATCAGGCCATCATTGTAATGGCTCTATTTTCAATGATCCTTGCATGGCTTAACTGGGGATTGAGCCTTATCGGAAGCGCAATGCTTGCACTCTTTATTGTAAGAAGAAATCCAAAGGTCGATTACAGACTCCTCGTAGCAGCTGCATACTTAGGGCTTGGATGTACCTGGCACTCTGGACTTTCTGGTTCAGCAACCCTTCTTGTTGCAACTCCGGATAATTTCCTTATCAAAGGTAAGTTATTAGATGCAGTAATTCCGGTATCAAATACGATCTTTCATCCATTCAATCTGATCCTAACAATAATCATCATCGCTGTAGTTACTATACTTATGGGATTGATGCATCCAAGGCCAGAAAAGGCATTTGTCGTTACATCTGAGATGATGAATCAACTGAAACTTTATGAAGCTCCTCCAAGGCCCCAAAGATTTGAAAGCCCATCTGATTGGATGAACTGGTGGCCTGGATTTAATATCATTGTATTTGTTGGAGGGCTGATATGGTTAATCTGGCACTTCTCAACAAAGGGGCTCGAACTCACACTCAATGTTGTAAACTTTGCCATGCTAATGCTTGGAATACTGTTTCACTGGAGACCGTGGTCTTTTCTAAAAGCTACTGAGGATGCGGGAAAGGCAGTATGGGGGATTGTCATTCAGTTTCCATTTTATGCAGGGATATTTGGACTTTTTAGATTCACTTTACTCTCCGAGGCCTTCACAAAGGCATTTGTAGAGATATCAACACCTCAGACGTTTCCTCTCTTCATCTACTGGTATGGTGGACTCCTCAATTATCTGATTCCTTCTGGAGGAGGGGAGTGGGCAGTGGTCTCACCTTACATCGTCCCTGCGGCAAAACAGTTGGGTGTTGGAATGGGAACGACTGTTGTCACCTATGCGTGGTCTGATATGATGACCGACATGATCCAGCCATTCTGGGCAATTGCAATGCTGGCAGTGGCAAAGCTAAATTTCCGAGATATCATGGGCTGGCTCCTTATGGTCTTCTTTGTATATTTCGTTATCACCTCGCTTGCATTTCTCTTCTTCATACCCAACTGGTAACATAGGGGTCCCTCCACAAAAGGAGGGACCCTCAGGGAATTATAAACCAAATCATTATCACCTAAATTGAGATATTCTCATTCGATTGGAGCAATCAGCCTATGGCTTGACTATAATTGCAAAGCCAAGCCCATATCTGCGGTAGGCAAGAAAGCAATTTCTACCAAATTGTCATTCCAAGCGGAGCGAGAAATCTATGAGATTGCCACGTCGCTTCGCTCCTCGCAATGACTGATCCGCCTTTGGCGGAAAGGCTTTTTATAAAAATTCGCTCAGTTTAAAATTGAGGTATTGACATTGGACTAACATTTATATATAATAATAAATCATTCTAAGCTAGATAAAAAATTGATTGAGGGCAGGATGAAAAAAGACTTACGAAATTTTATTGATCAAATTGCTCCAATACCAGGGAATCTCCTCGTCACAGAATATCCTGTAAATCCAAAACTTGAATTGACCCGAATCATTTACAAACTTGAAAATCAAAATAAAAATCCTGCTGTTTTATTCAAAACTGTTAGAGGGAGTAACATTCCAGTATTGACGAATCTGTTTGGTAATCGTGAAAGATTGGCACTTGCCCTAAATACTTGTTCAGAAGAATTGAACAGAACCTACCGGGAAAGAGAGAAGAGATTAATACCCCCGAAATTAGTTGATACCGGCCCTATACAAGAGATGGTAATAACAGGTAAAGATGTTGATCTTACAAAACTACCCATTGTCCACCACAACCTTGGAGACGCAGGGCCCTATATTACAGGTGGGGTAACAACTGTCAAAGATCCAGATACAAATATCAGAAATGCTGGGATGTATCGATATATGTTACGAGATAAGAACCAGCTGAGCGTTCATCTGGCAGAAGTCAGCCACGTTTATTATATTTATCGAAAATATTGTGATAAAAGACAGGACATGCCTATTGCAATCACCATTGGGGCTCATCCTGCCTTTTATATGGGCAGCCTAAGCTTTTGCAGTATAGATACCGATGAGTATGAAATTATAGGTGGATTATTAGAAGCCCCCTTGGAAGTTGTGAAATGTAAATCGGTTGACCTCGAAGTTCCAGCATATGGAGAGATCTGCCTTGAAGGTTATATTGAATGGCAAAAAAGGGATTTGGAGGGGCCCTTCGGAGAATGGCACACATTATATGGTGAAGCGATGAACAATCCAGTGGTAACAATTACCACAATGACTATGAGAAACGATCCAATTTATCTTGATGTTTGCTCAGGCGATATTGAACACCAGTTGATGGGTGGTTTACCCCGGATTGGACAGATATATAATCATGTTAAGGTGGCCTGTCCTGGGGTAAAGGAGATCCATCTCCCCCCATCAGGTTTTTGTCGGGTAACCTGCTATGTCTCAATTAAAAAGTATGCTGAAGGGGAGCCAGCAAATGGGATAGCGGCAGTATTTTCGGCTGATCCCTTCGTGAGAGAAGTGGTTTTTGTTGATGAAGATGTTAATATCTTTAATGAGTTTGAGATATTAAGGGCAATAAATCTGAATTTGGATATCTCAAGGTGTTTTATCATCAATTATGCAAAGGGCTCTCCAATCGACCCATTGGCTCGAAATGGAATAGTAACAAAGATTGGAATTGATGCTACACGAAGGCTCGGTAGCAAGATAAACAAAATCGATTTCAAAGAAGGTCTTGATGGTATTGATCTATCAAAAATATTTAAAGGAGTTTAAAAACCCCGGGATTAAACGAAATTCTTAGCTTTGATCAGAATGACAAGACTGATGGAGTGAAAGGGCTCTTATGATTGAGGTTTCGAAAGGAGCGTGAGTCTTAAATAAAAATGTTTAAGCCGATTCAGACTGATCGTATCTCTAATATCATCATTGAGCAGATAAAGGATGCGGTGTTTCGAAGAAAATTGAAACCAGGAGATAAACTCCCTTCTGAACGGGAATTGATGGAACAATTCAGGACAAGTCGGGTCACAATCCGTGAGGCCCTTAGGACCCTTGAACATTTCGGTATCCTTGAGATTAGAAGAGGGGGAGAGGGTGGGGCATTTATAAGAGATCCTAATATCAAATTTGTGACAAACTTCCTGCAGGATATGTTCTTAATGGGGAAGATAAAAATCTCTGATCTAACAGAGGCGCGTTTGGCCATAGAACCATTCTCTGTGAAATTGGCTGCCGAGAGAATTACAGAAGAATCCCTCGAAAAGATCAGGCAGAATATCCAGGAGTCCAGAGAATGCCTTGATAAGAATAATAACAATGACGCAAGGCTATTGCATCTGGAGTTTCATCGATTAATTGCACAGACATCACAAAATCCTGTGATCTCATTTATGATAGATTCTATTATGGACATCATGGAAAACAATATCTCTTCGATTCCCCTATCAAAGAAGCCCGTAGAGAGCACTAATAAATACCATGAGAATATCTATTTTGCATTGAAGAGAAGGAAGGTTAAAGAGGCAGAGGATTGGATGTTTCAACATATTAATGATATCCAAATAGCACTTGAAAGATTGAGCCCAAAGCCTTCTTTGAAAAGAAGGGGAAAACAATCTAAAAACCATTTAGAGGAGGTAATATTATGATTGATCTTTCAGTTGAAATAGGTGGCGTTAAATTTAAAAACCCAATTGTTGTTGGTTCAGCAACACCCACTATGGATGCAATACGGATGAAACATGGTATTGATGGTGGGGCAGGAGCTGTAATTGCCAAATCCCTTTTCGGTGAAGGTGGAAGACTCGGGAGGCAATTCCCGAGGCCTCGTTTTAAGTTATTTGACTACAGGGAATATCCAGGATACCCTGATAAACTACCTCATTCCTTCACCCTTCGTTCTCTCGAAGAATGTTCTGCCTTTGACTATCCAAGTTATATGAAGGATATAAATCGTGCAAAGGATTTGATCAAGGATGATGGCATAGTTATTGCCAGCCTTTCGGGTTCGTCCATGGATGAATGGAAGGAGATGTGTGGACTTGTCAATCAAACAAATGCTGACTTTGTAGAGTTAAACAATTCTTGTCCATTTGCTGCGGATATGGGCGTAAAGATGGGGGCTGGTGCAGTGGATTTGACCTATGAGGTTGTAAAGACCTGTGCTGGAATCTTAAAAAAGCCTTTCTCCGTGAAGATCACACCTCAAACGAATGATCCAGTTGCTGTAGCTAAGCAGGTTGAGCAAGCTGGAGCCTATGCAGTGAATTTATCTGCAAGACTCTCAGGTATAATGATCGATATTGAAACAGCACGACCTGTTCCCTTTGGCTCTCTTGCAGGATACGGAGGACCTTATCTCATCGGTTATGGTCTGAAGACAGTCAGCCAGGCAGCAAAAGAACTTAAGATCCCTATAATCGCGGGTCTTGGTGTCTGGGATTGGCGAGATATTGTAGCCTATATTATGTGCGGGGCAACACTGGTGCAGTCTGCTGTTGGCATCATGCTTCAGGGATATAAGGTTTCTAAGAAATGGCTTGAGCAGATAGAGGCATGGATGGAGGGCAAGGGATACAAGAGCGTTAAGGAGATGAAGGGGATTGCCCTAAAGAATATTGTCAAGACAGCTGAAGTTCCGAGGAAACCCAAAGACATAGCCATGGTGATTGATACAAAGAAGTGCACAAAGTGCGCTATATGTCTAAGGAGCTGTTTTTATGATGCAATCACTCTGACAAAGGCTGGAGCTGTGATTGATCCCCAGAAATGTGATGTATGTGGTATGTGTTCTGAGGTATGCCCGAGTTATGCTCCTTATCTGATAAGATCGTAAAATAAATAGAGGGGAAAGAATTTATCATGACGAATTCCATGGAAAAGATCCTAAGAAGGTTTGAAGAACTCTCAGACAAAATACTTACACTCAGCGAACTTGTTGAAGTTGCAGAAGGAGAAGGGTTATCCCTTAGCAGGACTGTTGTAGCGGAAGCAATGATCAAAGAGGCCAAGACATACGAAGAGATTCTCTCGAGCGTGATGGATGAATTTGAACATAACCTGAAGGCTCTTGATATTGGGCTTAGCTGGGGTAAAAGTTTCCTTCTCGGAACAGTAGGTAATGATCTGGCTCGATATGATGATAACGCCTTAATCAATGATTCATTGATTAATAAAGCCCTAATTTACACACTTGCAACAGAGGTGGGAAATCATGAGATTGGCCTTAGACCATGTGCAGGCACAGGTGATTCGTGTCCATATACAGGATTAATAAGGGCATTAAGGGAGGAGGGTTTTTCACAGGAGCAGGTTGCATTGGCTTCGGCATTAATGCTTAAGGTTGGCAGCATTTTTAGGTCTGGTAAACAGACAACCGGATGCAATATGGAGGGCTTCGGGGCTGGGGCAGCGGCAACAGCAGCAGCACTGACAGACCTAAGAGGTGGGACTCCCCGTCAGGTGGCAAAGGCTATAGTCTTAGCCATATCCCCAACTATTGCTGTTCCCTGCACTCCGAGGGTGATGGTTTCGGGACTCTGTGCAACTCATATCAGCGGAGCAATCCTAATAGGAAATCAGGCATCCCAGCTTATATTGAAAACTTCCTTACCTGTAGATGTGGATGTGGATGTCATGATTGCCATGGCAGCAAGGATCCATGTGGAGGCAGCTCCAATAATTACCTCTATTAACCTCGAATACTTGGAACCCTATTTTAGAAAAAGAACTGAGATTGAACCATTTGTAGAAGAGAATATAAGAAAAACCGAAATTGAAAGGGCTGATAGGGTCAGAGAAAGAGCACGTGAAGAGGTAAGAAAACTGATCTCCTCCTCCCGTCCTCTAACTCAGGTGCTGGGAGATGTTGTTGTCGGGGGAAGCAGTATTGCTGTAGGTTCACCAACAAACATGGCTCGAATATGTCATGAAATGATCTCGGGTAAAATAAAGAGCATAGAGATCGACCTCACCAAGGACCTCTTTTCTCGCCGTGCTATCAATGTTCCTGCTATATTGATGGGAGCTATTTATGGAGCAAAGACCGACGATGTGGAGATGTACAGCAAGGTCTTTGAAAAACCTGAGATTAAGGAAATAGAAATTAAGGTTAATAAGATTGATATCCCCGAGATTCAACGCATACGTATAGAGGCAACCGAGAGAAGCGCAATGGTTGATGCAAGAAATCGTGGGGGTGGACGCATAGCCATAATCGATGCAAAACCATCGTTAGAAGAAGCCCTTGAAGCTGCAAAAAGGCTGGGTATTGAAGTGGTGAAATAGATTAAAGACAGGTAGGGATTATAAATCTTTTAAAAAATGGAAAAACTTGATTGTGATATACTGATCGTTGGGGGCGGAGCAGCAGGGAGCAGGGCTGCATATGAAGCGAAAAGGTCACATCCTGAGTTGAAGGTATTGATTGCTATTGCAGGAGGTTTCGGCTCAAGTGGTAGTACGAATTTGATTGCCTCTGAGAGCCTCGGAATCAATGCCCCTTTCAACTTTATGGATGATGGGGATAGCCCAGAGATATATTATAAAGATATGCTTGAAACAGGGGGAGGCCTCAGCGATCCTTTGCTTTGCAGGATTATAGCCGATGAGGCGTGCCAGCGTGTGGAAGAACTTATCAGTTTGGGAGTGAAGTTTGATAGTAAGGATGGCAAGCTCATTCAACGAAGACTTTCTGGATGCTCAATGGCAAGATCTTTAACCTGTGGAGGCTCAACAGGAAGAGAGATTGTAAGGGTTTTAAAAAGAGAGATTTTAAATTTGGGTGTAGGGACACTCGAAGGCATCCGTATCCTTGAGTTAGTAAAGGATGATAATGGAAGGATTTGTGGGGCAATAGGTTTAGTTAAGGACAAACCTATCCTTATTGGTGCAAGAGCAGTTGTACTCGCAAGCGGCGGTGCTGGTAGAATATTCAGACACAATGTTAATCCCCCTTCAATTGAAGGGGATGGCTGGTGTATGGCCTATATGGCTGGGGCTCGTCTCGTCAATATGGAATTCTATCAAATTGGGCCAGCGGTCTTTAACCTTCCCATTATGTTCATAATCCATAGCCACATGTGGCGGCTGAGACCCCGTCTGACAAATGTCTTTGGTGAGGAGTTTTTATCCAGATATTGTCCTGATGGAATCGATCCTGAAGAGGTTCTTTCCCTGAAGGCGATGTCTTATCCATTCTCGGTGCGCACAGCAGCAAAATACCTCGATATCGCCATATTTAAGGAGGTAATGGAGGGAAGGGGAACTGATTCGGGAGGGATATACTTCGATGTCTCCCATGTGGGGAGGGATGTTTTAATGGAACGTGCTCCTATCACTTATCAGAGGCTCAGAAACGCAGGAGTTGATCTCTCGAGAGAAAGGATTGAAATCGGATTGGTTGTCCAGAATTTTAATGGTGGCATTATGATCGATTCAAATGGTTTTACAGGAGTTGAGGGACTTTTTGCTGCAGGAGAGATTACAGGAGGAGTTCACGGAGCAGATAGGCCAGGAGGAAATAATCTAATAGATACACAGGTATTTGGATTCAGGGCAGGAAGGGCAGCGGCAGATTATGCTCTAACACAGAAGAAAAGAGATATTGATACATCTTTTGAATTTGAATTTCTCACAAAAGAAGATGAATTGATCATTGAAAAGAGTGAAGATCTTTACTACAGAAACCTTACTATCTTAAGAAATAAGGCAGGTTTAGAAGATGTGATTAAGTTTGTTGACTCCCATTGGGAAAACACCAACATGGTTTTGAAGAATAGACTTCTACTTGGTTCCATACTGGCAAAGGCTGCCCTAACGAGAGAAGAGAGCAGAGGAACCCATTATCGTGAGGATTATCCTGAAGCAAATTTAGAGTGGGTGAAGAGAATAATTATCTCTCGGGATGAAGAGGGAAATCCAGAGGTAGGGATTTTAAGCTAAGATCATTATCTAAATTGACGGTCTTTAATTGCCATTGCATGCTTGCGGCAGGCAATGGCACAGAATAAAAGGCTTTTTAAAAAGAATCGCTCAATTTAGGAAAATAAATTATAAGGAGGAGGATAAAATGGAAAAAGGAAAAGGTACGCTTTTAATCATTTTTTTCTTAACGGTTCTTCTTTCAATTTTGGCAACAGGTAATAATGCTCAAGCCCAGGTAAAGCGGTTGTCCATTGGGACAGCCGATACAGGCGGTGTTTATTACATTTATGGAGGCGGTATTGCCAAGATCATCTCAGCCTATATCCCCAATACACTGGCAACAGCTGAGGTAACCCCTGGTGCGGTAGATAATGTAAAGATGTTACACAATAAATCAATCGATCTTGCATTTACAAAAAGTGATATAGCATCGGATGCTATAAAAGGTGTCGGACCATTTGAAAAGATGGGTAAGATTAGGGTAAGAATCATCGCAGCAACCCATGCAGATATTGCGCATGTCGTTGTAAGCACTACCTCCGGAATTGAAAAACTTGAGGACATGAAAGGGAAACGTATATCAACAAGTGCCCCAGGTAGCGGGCATGAGTTAGTTGCTCTAAGATTACTTGAGGCCGCAAATGTAGGCATTCATGAGATTAAACGCGAGCGCGTGAGTCTTAGCGAATCTGTAAATGCATTCAAGGATAGAAAGATTGACGGTTTCTTCTTTGCAACTGGCTTGCCCGCTGCCTCAATGCTTGACCTGAGTGCAACCCCTGGGATTAGTTATAAGATTTTAGATGTTAAATCTTACCTTAAAAGGGTTAATGAAATACACGGACCGGTTTATATTGAATATACGATACCTAAAGGAACTTATTCCAAACTGGAGAGGGATGTCCTTACCATAGCCGTTCCAGTTGTCTTCGTAACGACCGAAGACATGGATGCAAATCTGGTATATCAAATTACGAAGACTATGTTTGAAAAGAAGGCTGAACTTGTTGCAGTTCACAAGGAGGCCCGAAAGCTCGAATTGAAGAGCGCCTCTGCTGTTGGCTCCGTCCCCTATCATCCTGGTGCAATAAAATATTATCAGGAACAGGGAGTATGGAAATAATTAATGGGTTTTTCCATTCTATATAAGGAGTATTTCATTTGGCTAACGAGCAAAGTCTTGAGATTATATCCGAAGAAAGGGCAGAAGAAATTCTTGAAGAATTTGAGGCCCCTACAAGAAAATTTAAAGGTCTAATGGGCCATATCGTCACTGGGTTGGCTGTTCTCACATCTCTGTTTGCACTCTATGGTGCATATGGAACTTTACTTACCCATGTGAGTCGATTTGGTCATGTCATGTTAATATTGATGCTGACCTTTCTTGTCTATCCGGCAGCCCGAAGATCTAAAAATAGAGGCCTTGCTTTTGATATAGTGATTGCCCTTATTACCTTCGCTACCTTCGCCTATCCTTTTATAGATTTTGAACCCTTCATGTATAGAGTGGCTAATCCAACAAACCTTGATGTTTTAGCAGGTGTTTTAGCAATGATTTTGGTGCTCGAGGCAACCCGGCGAAGCACAGGTATAGCCCTTCCGATTTTAGTATTGATTTGTATTGCATATGCACTCTGGGGAGGATTATTACCTGAGCCATGGGGCCATCGGGGTTATACAATCACCCGTATCGTTGCGCTTGAATTCATGACCCTAAATGGTCTATTCGGAATACCTGTTGAGGTCTCATCGACATTTATTATACTGTTCACAATATTTGGAGCAGTCCTGGAAGTATCCGGCGCGGGGAAATTTTTTGTTGACTTCGCCTTAGGATGTATGGGGAAAAGCAAGGCAGGTGCCGGTAGAGCGGTAACCCTTGCCTCTTTCTTACTTGGAACTGTTTCTGGTAGCGGAGCTGCTACAACTGTGACCCTTGGATCTGTCGCCTGGCCTCTCTTAAAACGTTCTGGATATAGCCGAGAATCAGCAGGTGGACTGCTTGCTGCTGGGGGGATAGGTGCTATTCTTTCACCACCTGTTCTTGGTGCTGCATCGTTTTTAATCGCTGAGATTCTTAAGATCTCATACCTCAAGGTTTTAATCATGGCATCAATCCCCACAGTCCTTTACTATGCCTCCATCCTTTTTATGGTGGAAGGTGATGCCCGGCGTTTCAACCTGCAGCAGGTAGTTCTCGAAAAGGCAGATGTTCTTAACCTTACCAAGAGATACTGGTTTCACTTTTCTTCCCTCATTACAATTGTAGCCTTTATGGCTTTAGGATTTACAGCTATTATGGCAGTATTTTACAGCACCATTATTGCTATCGTGGCAAGTTTCTTAGATAAGGAATCAGCTCTTTATCCTAAAAGATTAATTCATGCCCTTTCTTTAGGCACAAAACAGGTATTGGGGGTTGCATCAACCTGTGCTTGTGCTGGTATAATTGTCGGGATAATTAACCTTACAGGTATCGGCCTTAAATTTTCAGGGATAATCGTGGATATGGCAGGGGGGAATATCCATATAACCCTTATCCTTACAGCCATTATCCTTCTGATTCTTGGTCTTGCCCTTCCTATCACAGCCTCATACATAGTTGCTGCAGTAATGACTGCACCTGCCCTGATAAAACTTGGAGTTCCAGAGGTGGCTGCACACATGTTCATTTTTTATTATGCGGTTCTATCAGAGGTATCACCCCCAACAGCACTCTCACCTTTTGCTGCGGCTGCCATAACAGGAGGAAACCCATTTAAAACAACGATGCTGGCATGGAAGTATACCCTTCCTGCATTTATCGTCCCTTTTATGTTTACTTCGTCACCTGAGGGGATTGGTCTATTGTTACAGGGTTCGGTGAAGAATATTGTAATTGTAACACTTACAGCTATTGCAGGTGTATGGGCACTCTCTGGTGCGGTAGGGGGTTATTTTATGACTCCTATTGGGCGGATTGGGCGTATTGCCCTTGCTGTCTCAGGTATTTTTCTTTTTTACGCTGGTGTCATTCAAGACCTATTTGGGTTCTTAATTCTGGCAATTGTTTTTTCATTACAGATCATCAAAGTCCGGACCCAAAAGAACATAAAGAAAGTGATATAAATTTCCTTTAGATATTGAGGGAGATAAAAATAAAAAAACGGAGGTGCAAGGATGAAGAAGATTCTTTACTCAATTGTGTTTTTCTCGATGTTACTTGTTATCTCAGTGGTTCAAGCTGAGAGGGTAATCAGCATTGGAACCGCTCCGCCAGGAGGGGCCTGGTATGGTATCGGAGGTGCACTGGCAGATGTAATAACAAGGGAGGTGGAAGGTGTAAAGGCAGTTGCAGAGGTGACTGGAGCGGCTATTGAGAATGTAAAACTTATGGGGACAAAAAAAATTGACATAGGATTCACAATCAATGATATTGCCAAGGCAGGTTACGAAGGAGAGGCACCTTTCAAAGAGAAGTATCCCAACCTCAGAACCCTGGTCTCAAGCATCCAGAAAGGTTCCTTACATGTTGTGGCCCTTAAAGGTGCGGGTTTGGAATACGTTTCCGATCTAAAAGGAAAGAGAGTTGCTGTGGGGCCAGCAGGTCATGGAAGCCTAAAAAACTTAAGAGAGATATTTGAAGTTCTGGGATTCACATTCAATGATATTAAACCTGTCTACCTCCCTTATGAACAATCTCTGACAGCCCTGGGAGACAAGAAGGTTGATGCGGCTGTCATCTATGTTGCTCCTCCTGCGCCTTCGATTCAGGAATTTGCCATTACAAACGATATCAAATTGCTTGGGCTAAAGGAAGAGGATCTAAATTCACTTTTAAAGAAATACCCCAACTACATCCCAGATAAACTTTCAAAGGCTCTATATAAAGGGATGGATAAGGATGTCCTTACGGTCTCAACAGCCAATGTAATTTTAGTGGATTCCCGTCTTTCGGAGGATCTTGTCTATAAGATCACTTCGGCAATCTTTAAAAACATAGAAAAGATCAGAGCCAGCCACCCCTCTGCTAAGGGCTTTAGCCTTCAGGTTGCTACAAAAGGGGCATCTGTGCCATTTCATCCAGGTGCTATTCGCTACTTTAAGGAACAGGGGATCTGGACACAGAATTAGGGATAAATAATATCTTTAATAAAAGGATTGAAGATGATTGTTAAGATATGCCTGGTTGCTACCTCTCTGTTTGCTATTTATGCAAATGTCTTTCATCTGTTTCCACCCTTAGTAACAAGAGGTATTAGCTGGGGGCTTATAGCTGTTGTTGTATTTCTTAGCACAAGTGAAAGGGGGAGGGCTAAAGTGGGTTTGATTAGTGTATTTCTTGCCCTCCTGGCTGCCCTATCTACCCTTCTCCTCATATTGCGATGGGAAGAGTTTGCATCGGGTATTCACGATCCAACTTTTATTGAGATCACGGCAGCGCTGGTAATGGTCTTCTTGGTGCTTGAAGCCACTCGAAGAATGGTAGGCTGGTTTTTAACAGGAGTGACGATATTTTTCCTCCTCTATGCATTATTTGGGAATTATCTGCCAGGTCCTTTTGTCAGTAAAGGTTATTCAGTCTCCCGTCTGGCATCCTTTCTCTTCTGGGACGCAACTGGTATTTACGGTTTGCCCATGTATATTGCAGCAAGCTATGTAATACTATTTGTGATTTTTGGTTCCTTCCTCTTGAAAAGTGGAGGAGAGAAGTGGTTTATCAATTTGAGTTTTTCAGCAGTGGGCAGGTTGCGTGGCGGACCTGCCCTCACAGCAGTCGTAAGCAGTGCTATCTTTGGAATGATGTCAGGTTCCCCTGTTGCAAATGTTGTAACAACAGGAAGCTTCACAATCCCACTAATGAAAAAGATAGGTTTCAAAAGCCAATTTGCAGGCGCAGTTGAGGCAGTTGCCTCTACAGGTGGAATGTTTACACCTCCGATTATGGGGGCCGCTGCCTTTCTTATGGCTGAGTATGTAGGGGTCCCTTATATTTCCATCGCCATTGCCGCAGCAGTGCCGGCCTTTCTCTATTATGCATCTTTGATGCTAACAGTTTATTTAAGGGCGGTAAAAACTTCTCTCCCTGTTATCAGTAAGAAAGATATCCCTGATATAATGGCAACCATGAAGGATTACGGTCATCTCATACCACCTATCTTCCTCTTAATAGGCCTTATGTTCGGTGGGTGGAGTCTCCTATGGTCTGCATTCTGGTCGATTGTAGCCATGGTTGGGCTTGCGATGCTTAGGAGAAATACAAGGATGTCCTTTTTTGAGATTATAGATGCCTTACATGATGCTGGTGAAAAGGCTGTGCCAATATTTGTCGCTTGCGCTTCGGCAGGTATTATCTATGGAATTATCTCGTTGACAGGCCTGGGATTTCAGGTAAGCTCCATGCTTCTCTCCCTTGCAGGAGGAAATAATGTTTTAATACTCCTTCTAACAATGGGAAGTGCTCTTCTTCTTGGCTTTGCCATGCCTCCAACTGCAGCCTATATTATACTTGCTGCCCTTGTTATCCCATCTTTAAAAGAGGCTGGATTGCCTCTTCTCGTTGCCCATATGTTTCTCTTCTTTTTCTGCTCCATTGGCCCCATAACACCACCTGTAGCATTAGCTGCATACTCAGCTGCAGCCATTGCCGGAGCCGATCCAAACAGGACAGGATTTACCGCAGTCCGTCTGGGATTGCCTGCCTTCATAATTCCTTTCCTTTTTGCCTATTGCCCACCCTTATTGCTAATGGGTTCGGCATCACAGGTCTTTTTCTCAGTCATAAAAGCCTTACTTGCTCTTCTCGTTTTGGCCTCTTCTTTAGAAGGATATCTAATAAGAAGATTGAGGTGGTATGAAAGGATTCCTCTCTTCATCTTAGTAATTTTTATTATGTGGACCCTTTCAGGATGAATGTAAAATTTTGAGGAGCAAAGAAATGCCAGCAAGTATTTCACATCTTCTTATATGTAATAAGGCTGTAAAGGCACTTCAGTATGGAGATGCCTATGAGGAGTTTATAAATATCCTCGACTCAGATGACTGCAAACCCTATCTCAATCTTGGATCCATTGGGCCAGATCTCTCCTATTATGGAAGTAGGTGGGATGGGTTAAAAAACCTTCTATTTGAAGATTCGGATAAGCCCCTCGGAGTTGATGGATGGTCCTATCTTCTTCATTCCAAAGAACCAAATCTCTATCCTCTTAACCTTGTTGAGATTACATGGAAGGATACCCGCTGGGAGCAGAAGGAGTGGGAGAAGGTGGATCACTATAAGTTTGCCTTTACCTGTGGTTTTCTCTCACATATGGCCTCTGATCAAATGATTCATCCAATGGTAAATGATATTGCTGGTCCCTATTATCGTTCGGGTCAGAGCAGAAAGATTCACCGTGAATGCGAGATATATCAGGATATTGCACTTTTCCAAACACTTTATCATGATGAGGAATTCATGAAGAAGTCTTTTCATCTCTGGGTGGACCTCGATCCTAAAGGCACACATAATGCCCCTCAGTGGTTTAGATACTTAATACAGAGGGCATTTGTTGAAAGCCATGGTGTCTATCCTGAGGAAGAGGAGATTGAAGACTGGGTTGATGGTTTATTGCTTATCCTAAGGGGTATCAAATGGGCAGGACCATATAAGAAGGCTTATGAGGAGTTTAAAGAAGAGGGGATGGAGGGAGAAAAGTTTAAACTTTACTTCAGTGGATATATGGAATATTTTTTTAAGGCAATTGAACTTACTGGCATCTACTGGAAGATGGTCTTTGAGCTTTATGACCCTCCAGATGGAGTCCTTCAGATAACGGATTCTATGAGAAGAAGGTTTAAGGGTGTGGTCCAGAATGCTGATCTTTCTTCCCCTTTGCAGAGGGATATCCTCAGTGATGCCAGAAAGGCATTTCAAAATAGAGTTCCTCGTAAATTCTTCTCCCTTGTTAGAAGGTCTAAGAGGCCACTTAATAAATGGAAAATCCTCTCCATTAATGAAGAGGATGTAGGAAAATTTTCAGAGACCTAAATTTAGCGATTCTTTGCTATCATTACTTGCATGATGGAGGCAGGGGAGCAAACTCGATTTTATATGAGATCTCGATACTTAAAACAATTCTTTATCTTCTCTGTGCTATCAGCCCTTTATACACTCTCGCAATTCTATAGATTTTCCAATGCTGTCATTGCCCCAAACTTGATCCAGGACCTCGATCTAAACGCTGAAACCCTCGGTCTGCTTGGGGGAGCATTCTTTTACTCCTTCGCTTTACTTCAGATACCGATGGGACCGATGCTTGACCGTTTTGGCCCTCGAATCATGATCACTGCTTCTGTATTGATTGGAGCCATAGGTGCTATCATATTTGGTGCCAGTGGCTCTTTTATTGAAGCACTTTTGGGAAGAATCCTGATTGGAGTGGGTATGTCCGCTGTCTTTATGGGTGCATTTAAGGTCTTTATTTTAAGATTTTCCCTCGAGAGATTCACATTCCTTGTAGGATTGATCTATGCTATTGGAATATCAGGAAATATCTTTGCAGCCTCACCCCTTGCCCTTTCAACTTCAATAATAGGATGGAGAATGAGTTTCATCATCGCAGGTATTATAACAGCCCTTCTTGGGATTCTTATATTCCTGGTATTAGAAGGAGATAAGGGTAAGCAGGATGTTAAATCAGAAGTCAAAGTGGGAATTCTTAACACCCTGAGAATTGTCCTTGGCTCTATAAGCTTCTGGCAGATTGCGGTCTTTGCATTTTTTAGATATGGGTCGGTTGTTGGTTTACAGGGTCTATGGTTAGGGCCTTATCTCATTGATGTTTATGGATATTCACCTGTTCAGGCAGGAAATCTATTAATCTTCTTCGCCATCGGAGCAATAATTGGAGGGCCTATTTCAGGACGTCTATCAGATCAGGTATTTAGCTCGAAAAAAAAGGTTGCTTTATGGGGAATGAGTTTCTATGCGCTCTGTCTTTTGCCTTTAACTGGTATCCTAAGTCTAAGAAGTCATTTCTCGTATGGGTTTCTATTCTTTGCAATAGGTTTCTTTCAGAGTTTTGGTATAGTGACCTTTTCCCATGCCAAAGATCTCTTTCCCCTATCCCTTTCAGGAACAGTAATGACATGGATAAATTTCTTTACCATGTCAGGTGGAGCAATATTTATGCCTGCCCTCGGAAAGGTGATAGAATCATTTCCAAAAAGAGGCTCTTCCTATCCTCCGGAGGCTTACCATCTTGCCTTTCTTATCTGTCTTCTATGCGTCATTGGAAGTCTCATCTTATACGGCTTCTCTAAAGAGAAAAAATAGTAATCCCTCTACTGTAAATCATGGCAGATGACATAATCCATCCCACCTTCGCAGTCTATAAGCTCGTTTTAAATGTTTTTAGAACTCTCTGAAAGAGATCTCCGAAAAAGTCCTGAAATGAACTGGGGAGGTAGGGTTTCAAACCCTTCGAATGCGGACATTAAGAAATTAAATTGTTTACAATCGCTTAAAGAAAATCAAGCATTCTAAGGGTATTAATCATTAGTGCTAAACTATTAGAGGTATCCGCTCGAAGGCTTTTCCATCCCACCTCCCCAGTCTATAAGATTCGTTTTAAATATCTTTTGAGAGCTCTTTGAAAACCTTCTTGACAACTTTGAGGGATGGTATAATAATTAATCAAAATTTTGGAAGAAATAAACTCTTAAAATAAATGATTCAAAACTTCTATTTTTCTTTTTTAATAATATTTTCTCTTTTCATCTTTATGGCCTGTGCCCCAAAGCGCCAGATTATAATTGAAAAGAGGGAAACGAAGGAGATTCAGTATGGAATCGCTTCGTGGTATGGAGCGGAGTTTCATGGAAAGCCGACCTCGAGTGGAGAGATATATGACATGTACCAGCTTACTGCTGCACATAATACACTGCCTCTCGGGACAATTGTTATGGTTACCAATTTGGAAAATGGTCGCTCTGTCGAATTAAAGGTTAATGACAGAGGTCCTTTCATGAAAGACAGGATTATAGATCTTTCCTATGCAGCGGCACAGATACTCGGGATGTGGGAAAAGGGAACAGCCTTTGTCAAGGTGGAGGTAATAGGGCCATTGATCGAAAGGTTACAAAAATTTACCTGCCAGGTGGGTTCATTCGTTGAAGAGATAAAGGCAAAGAATCTGGCCAATCAGCTTAAACTATATTTCGAAGATGTTTATGTGACAACAGTGGAGACCCTAAGCCAGAAATATCATAGGGTTAGGGTTGGCCAATTTGAGACAAGGCAAGAGGCCCAACCAATGGCAGAGAGGCTCTCCAAAATGGGTTTTAAGGTTCTCGTAACCAGCCATTAGCAAATTCAATCTCTCTTTTTGCCTCTATAATTAATCAGATAAAAAGTTGTGATAAAATGATTTTTTCTTTATAATGGGATTTAATAAAACCTGAATATTTTAAATTGCAATAACATAAGCAATGAAAGTCAAGAGAATTCTTTTTATTCCTCCAATTTTATTTATAATCCTTTTAGGGATCAATATTATATTTATAAGCTCCCCGCCTCCGCAGAAGGTCAATCAATTAATCATAAGCTCTATAGGTGATGCATCTTTTCTAAATCCTGTTCTTGCGCAGGACTCTGCTTCAAGCGAGATCAACTCTCTTGTCTTTAATGGTTTAATAAAATATGATAGAAACCTTCAGAACTTTGTTGGAGAGCTCGCAGAATCGTGGAGGATTGAAGATGGTCAGGAACCGAGGATCACATTCTATTTGCGAAGAGGTGTTCTCTGGCATGATGGAGTAGAGTTTACTGCTCATGATGTAAAGTTTACATATGATAAGATAATGGATGAGAAGACCAATACTGTGCGCCGTAGTAGTTATGAACTTGTAAAAAGTGCTGAAGTGCTGGATCCCTATACTTTTCGGGTTACATACAAACAACCTTTTTCCCCGGGATTAGAGACATGGGGGATTGGTATTATACCCAAACACATCCTTGAAAAGGAAGATATAAATACTTCCACATTTAACCGAAGACCCATCGGGACAGGAGCTTTTCGTTTTGTGGAGTGGGTAAGCGATGAGAAGATTGTTCTTGAAGCAAATCCAAGATATTTTGAAGGAAGACCTCATTTAGATAGGGTCATATACAGGATCATTCCTGAAACAGCACTGAGTGAAATGGAGATTCTGACTAAAGGGATTGACTATTCAGGTCTGTTTCCATATCAATACAGACGTATAAAGAACGTATCCTTTCTTCAGGTATATTCTCAACCAGCTCTGGGATACACATATATTGGTTATAATCTAAAAAACGATCTTTTTAAGGATAAAAGGGTAAGGCAGGCCATTACCCATGCGATCAATCGTGAGGAGATTGTCCAGTATGTGCTTTATGGCTTGGGCACGGTTGCGAGTGGTCCTTTTCCAAACCACCTCTGGTATTCAAACCCAAATGTAAAGCCTCTTTCGTTCGATCCAGAAAAGGCTCGCAGGCTTCTCGCAGAGGCAGGGTGGAAGGATACGGATGGAGATGGAATTTTGGATCGCGATGGTAAACCATTCAGATTTACACTCATTACAAATAGTGGAAATGATACACGAAGGGATGTAGGTGTCATTGTTCAAAGGCAGCTGAGGGAGATAGGTATCGATGTAAAATTTGAGCTCTATGAATGGAGTGTATTTTTAAAGAACTTCATCACAGTAAAACATTTCGACGCATGTATCCTCGGTTGGGCCCTTTCTGTAGATCCGGATGCCTATGAGATCTGGCACTCGAGTCAGATTGAGAAGGGGTTTAATACAATCTCCTATTCGAATCCTGAAGTAGATAGGCTCCTCGAAGAAGGAAGAAGGGAGTATGATATCGAAAAGAGAAGAATGATATACTGGCGGATACATGAATTGATTGCTGAAGATCAGCCTTATACATTTCTTTATGTGCCATTGGGACTTACAGCACTTCAGAGAAAATTTTTTATAATGGATAAGGATGAACAGGGTAGGGAGATTCTTCGCGAGATCAAAATGGAGAAGGCAGGTCTGATGTATGATCTTATCAAGTGGTATGTGCCACGTCATATTGTAATGGAGAGATAGTTAATGGGAGAATACATTCTTCGTAGACTCATCTATACATTTATTACCCTTGTGGGTATCAGTATCATCTCCTGGGTGATCATCACCCAGTCGCCAGGAAGCCCTATTGCCTTAACGTTAGACCCAAAGGTCTCTCCAAAGATCATCGAACAGATGGAGAAGAACTATGATCTCGATAAACCGATCTACCAACAATATTTCCTCTGGCTAAAGAGACTCTTTAGTGGAAGATTATACTCTTTCAAAGATGGAAGGCCAGTGCTGGAAAAGATCAACGAAAGGATATGGAATACACTGCTTCTCAATCTTGTGGCAGTCCTGATTATATTTTCTCTGGCCATTCCCCTTGGAGTCTTCTCTGCAAGACGTCAGTACTCATTCCTTGATCGACTTGGAACATTCGGGGCCTATTTAGGTATATCCATTCCAAGTTTCTGGATTGCCTATCTCCTTATCCTCGCAACTGTTAAGCTATTTGGTTATCCTGTGCTCGGTATGAGATCATTTGTTACAGAAGAGTTCACAGACATAGAACTCGTTTTTGATCGTCTCTGGCATCTTATGCTTCCTGCAATTATTATGGCTATTCATGGAATAGGCGGTCTCTCTCGCTATACACGTTCGAGCATGCTTGAGGTCATCCGTCAGGATTATATTAGAACAGCAAAGGCAAAAGGGCTTCCAGAAGATATGGTTTATTATAAACATGCCCTCAGAAATGCACTCTTACCCATCATAACAATCTTTGGATTTTTGATACCAGGTCTAATAGGTGGATCAATCATCATAGAGACTGTCTTTGCCTGGCCTGGTATTGGAAGACTGGCATATCAGGCTGTTCTCGCAAGGGACTATCCTGTTGTGATGACAATTACAACCATTTCAGCAGTCCTCACACTGGCAGGGAATTTCATTGCAGATATTCTTTATGCAATCGCTGATCCGAGGATTCGATATGGATAGATAATTTTTGATAATTCTAAAATCCCGAATGGTATGAAGAGATGGAATTAAAATCAAAGACATTCTGGTGGTACTTCAAGAAGAATCCCTTGGCAATGGGGGGACTTATTGTAATCATTGCAATGTTTCTTATTGCAGTTATGACCCGTTTTGGGCTTGGTTTTCTTTTAACCCCTTATGATCCGGGTCAGACAAATGTCTCTCTTAAACTCTCCCCCCCATCTATTGACCACTATCTCGGGACTGATCATCTTGGAAGAGATCTCTTTACCCGGATGCTCTATGGTTCTCAGATATCACTCTCTGTTGGATTCGTTGCAGTTTCGATCTCCATCTTTATCGGGGTTCTCATTGGTGCACTGGCAGGATACTATGGTGGATGGGTAGACTCTTTTCTCATGCGCCTTGTAGATATAATGCTCTGTTTTCCTTCATTCTTCCTTATTCTAACAATAGTGGCCCTTTTAGGGCCAAGCCTCTTTAAGGTAATGCTTGTTATTGGTATAACATCCTGGATGGGGACTTCCCGGTTCGTCCGAGCAGAATTTCTTTCTTTAAGAGAAAGGGATTTTGTTCAGGCAGCAAGAGCCCTCGGAGTTAAGGATTTAAGGATCATCTTTCGGCATATATTACCTAATGCACTTGCTCCGGTCTTTGTAACTGCTACACTCGATGTTGCCTCAGCCATACTTGTTGAGGCAGGATTGAGCTTTCTTGGTTTCGGGGCTCAACCCCCTGCTCCAAGCTGGGGAAATATCCTGACAGAAGGAAGGACCTATATATTCGATGCCTGGTGGTTGACTCTCTTTCCGGGTTTGGCAATTCTTATAACTGTTCTCTCTTTCAATCTGGTTGGAGAAGGGCTGAGAGATGCCCTTGACCCGAGATTGAGGGGGAGAAGATGATTAGTGAATTAGTGATTAGAGAAAAGATGAAGGAATCACTCTTAGAAGTTCGGTCCCTCACAACACATTTCTTTACGGAAGATGGTGTGATCAGGGCTGTTGAAGATGTGAGTTTTGATATTCATCCGGGTGAAATCCTTAGCATCGTTGGTGAATCAGGATGTGGAAAGAGTGTAACAGGACTTTCAATTCTGAGACTTATCCCCACTCCTCCAGGAAAGATCATAAATGGTAATATCATTTTTGAGGGTAGAGATCTGACAAAATTGGATGAAAAGGAGATGGAGAAGGTTAGGGGAAATGAGATTTCAATGATATTCCAAGAGCCTATGACTTCACTCAATCCTGTTTTTACGATAGGAGATCAGATCATTGAGACCATAAAACTTCATCAGGGTCTTGATAATGAAGAGGCTCGAAAAAGGGCCATCGAAATGATTGATATGGTCAAAATCCCCGAGCCCGAAAAGAGGATTAAAGATTATCCTCATCAATTAAGTGGAGGAATGAGACAACGTGCAATGATTGCCATGGCCCTCTCATGTCAACCAAAACTCCTGATTGCCGATGAGCCGACTACTGCACTCGATGTTACCATTCAGGCTCAGGTCCTTCGGCTCTTAAAGCATATCCAGAAGGAGATGGGAATGGCTATAATTTTAATTACACATGACCTTGGTGTTGTAGCCGAGGTGGCAGATCGAGTGGCTGTGATGTATGCAGGAAGGATTGTTGAATCAGGGCCTCTTGAGGTAATATTTGGGAGGATGCGCCATCCCTACACAAAGGGACTTTTTGAATCCATCCCAAAGATAGAGGAGAAGAGAAGAAGGCTGAATGTTATTCCTGGACAGGTTCCATATCCGATGGATTTGCCCGTGGGCTGTAAGTTTCATCCAAGATGTTATATGATGATTGAGGAATGTAAGGAGGAAGAACCTCTTCTATTTCAGGTCAATCAGGGACACTTCAGCAGGTGCTTTAGATGGAAGGATTGCTGTTAGATTTTTCATGAATCAATTTTGGGTAAAATTTAATTCTTATGTCAAGGGATGATTATCTTCTGGAGGTCATAAATCTAAAGAAATATTTCTACAGGGAGCGCTTTTTCTCCTCGAATAAAGATGTGATCCGTGCAGTAGATGGGATCTTCTTTGCAATCCGCAGAGGAGAGACCCTCGGATTGGTTGGAGAAAGTGGTTGTGGAAAGACAACAGCAGGGAAATCAATACTGAGGTTGATTGAACCCACCTATGGCCAAATAATTTTTAAGGGGATTAATATCCTGAGTCTCAATCGAGAGGAGATAAGAAGACTTAGACCTTCGATTCAATTCATATTTCAGGATCCCTACGAGTCCCTCAATCCGAGGATGAGGGTTGAGGATATTGTTGGTGAAGGGCTTGAGGTCCACAGGATTGCTTATGGAAAGGAGAGGGTTCGAAGGATTTCAGAAGCCCTTGAGATGGTAGGTCTACATCCACATGATAGAGCTCGTTATCCCCATGAGTTTAGCGGAGGACAACGTCAGAGGATTGGAATTGCAAGGGCCATATCTCTAAATCCCGAGTTCATAGTAGCAGACGAGCCTGTTTCTGCCCTTGATGTTTCTATCCAGGCACAGATTATGAATCTCCTCATGGATCTTAGAGACCAGTTGAACCTCACCTACCTATTCATATCTCATGATCTTCGAATCGTTAAACATATCAGCGATCGAATTGCAGTTATGTATCTGGGAAAGATCGTTGAAATGGCTCCTGGAGAGGATATCTTCCATCGGCCACTTCATCCGTATACCAGGCTTTTGCTTCAGGCCATACCCAAACTGGATCATCCTGAAAGCAGGTTTGAAGAGGTTTTAATCAAGGAGGACCATCGTCTTATTAATTCATCTTTGGGTTGTAGATTTAAATCGAGATGTCCCCATCCGAAGGAAAGATGCATGGTTGAAGAGCCTTTGCTTTTAACTGCAGGAAATGAGCACTTTGTCGCATGTCACTTTACCTCATAAGAAATAAATCTGGTTATAATCCTTACAGAGTCCATTTCTTTCACCTCCGAGAGCTCTGAAAAAGTCCTGAAATGACTGGGAGGTAGGGTTCCAAACCCTTCGAATGCGGACAATGAGAAGGTAGATTGTTTATAAAATAAGAGTGGTTGGTTTGGAGGTTAAGGCTAAGAAGCCAGTTTTGTTTATAGGTTAGGAAATTGGTCTTTCTGCCACAGGTGTATTCACCTCTGGTTGAAAAGATTTCCTTCACCCATTCACTTTGCCTAAACCGGCTTCCTAACCTTTGCCTTAACTTGAATATTTTCATTGTTCGTGGGAGGACAAGTGGCAATGACAATTGATTACAATCATTTAAGAGAAAATTAAGCATTTTCAAGGTATTAATCAATGGTGCCATATTATTAAAGGTATTTGCTCTTGCCTGCCTCAGGCAGGCGAAGGCTTTTTCACCCCACCTCCCCAATTTATAAGACATGTTTTAAATATTTTTCATAGGTTTCCTTTCTTTTCATCGCCTGCCTCATGCAATTAATGATATTTTATAAATCGTTCAACTTATGTTTGATTTTTAAAATGAATATATATTAATATTAATAGATTAAGATTTCCTCCCTTAGGGAATCAATTATCATTAAAGGGAGATTTTAAATGGATCAGGAAAAGCTCCTCTATTTTAAAGGGCTCCTCGAGCAGAGACTTCATACTCTTCTGGAAGAGGCAGGAAAGGCATGCAGTGATATGCGTCAGGATCGGAATGGTGATTTTCCAGACCCTACGGATCGGGCCTCATTGGAATCCAACAGGAATTTTCTCTTAAGGATAAAGGATAGAGAGAGGAAGTTGATTATGAAGGTAAAAGAGGCCCTGGATCGGATTGATAATGGGACTTTTGGCATATGTGAATCCTGTGGGAAGTCGATCTCTGAAAAGAGGCTTATGGCGAGGCCTGTAACTACCCTTTGTATCGAATGTAAGACTGAAATGGAGAATCAAGAACGTAAAGAGAGACTGAGGGGTACAAAATCGAGAAGAGGCTTTCCCCTTTAGTGTCTATCCTCCAGTCTAAAAGAAGACCATAATGCCTGAGCTAAGAAAAGACCCTATACATGGAAGATGGGTGATAATCTCCACGGAGAGGAGTAGAAGGCCATCTGATTTCGTGCCAGAGGAGCGGAAGTCCATAGGGGGATTCTGTCCTCTTTGTGAGGGAAATGAAGATAGGACTCCTCCTGAGGTCTTTGCATTTAGGGAAAATGGAACCTCACCAAACTCTCCTGGTTGGTCTCTTCGCGTTGTCCCGAATAAATTCCCTGCCCTTCGAATCGAAGGTGAACTCAATAGGGAGGGAGAAGGTATATATGATAAAATGAATGGAATTGGTGCTCATGAGGTGGTGATTGAAACCCCCAGGCATTATGAGACATTAGCTACATTACCACCAAAGGCAGTGGAGAACGTGCTCAGGGCATATAGGGAGCGTATAATTGATCTTAGGAGGGATGAACGTCTTCGCTATATTATTGTATTTAAAAACTATGGGGTCTCAGCAGGGGCTTCCCTTGAGCATTCTCATTCTCAAATCATTGCCCTTCCCATTGTTCCAACGAGTGTTCGTGAGGAGATCGAGGGATCAAAAGACTATTTTAATTATAAAGATCGATGTGTCTTCTGTGATATTATACGACAGGAGATTCAAGAGAGGAAAAGAATTGTCAGTGAGAATGAAAGGTTTGTTGCAATTGCACCTTTTGCATCGAGATTTCCCTTTGAGACATGGATTCTCCCGAAAACCCATCACCCCAGTTTTGAACATGCAGAACTTTCTTCCTACGAGCAGGCATCTTGGATACTTTCCGATACACTTCAGAGGTTAAAAATTGTTCTTGATGATCCTCCATATAATTATATCATTCATACATCTTCATCTCCGGAGAAGGATATGGAGTATTATCACTGGCATTTAGAGATAATACCAAAATTAACAAAGGTGGCAGGTTTTGAGTGGGGAACAGGATTTTACATCAATCCCACACCCCCTGAAGAGGCAGCCGAGTATATGAGGGAGGCAAAGTAGTAATCTATGTCGAGCAACCCCGATCCCTTCGAGCTTCTTAAATCTATTGTAGAGATTTCCACATCCTCTTTTTCCCTGGAGGAAAAGATTGAAGGGATTATCCAGACCATCTCAAGTGGTTTCGCCTCTGATAAATCTCTTTTTCTGACGTCTGAAGAAATAGAAAAGAATCAATTCATCTCTCATCTGGTGCAGGAGAGGAAATCCTTATGGATAGATGGTGAGTCATCTCCTGATGGAGAAAGAGTTTTGATAGGAGAGGAATTTATATCTCCTTTCTTTGTTTGCATTCCTGTTTATGATGAAGAATCTTTACAGGGATTACTCTATATGGGTTTCTCCAGAAAAAGGAATTTTTCTAATGAAGAAATGGATCTCCTTCGTTTGGCTGCCAAGGAGATTGGTGAAATCTTCAAAAATAATCGTTTATATAGGGCATCAGAGAGCACAATTTCAGAGCTCAAAGCACTCTATGAGATGGGAAAGGCAGTGAGCTCAACATTGAAATTAGAATCCCTTTTCGAGCTCATTCTTCATACTGGGTTAAAGATCCTTAAGGCAAAGGGTGGGGTTTTAAGGATAGAGGATAAAAAGACAGGAGATTTAAAGACCCGATTCAGTATCGGAGAATATCATCAAAACCCTATTGATGAGAAGATTTCTAAGAGGGTCTTCTTAACGCGAACTCCTTTATCCTTAAATCGATTAGGTGAAGAGAGAGCTTTCCACTCCCTGCTATGTGTTCCCTTTCTCTTAAAGGGTAAAGTACTTGGGACTTTATCCCTTTATGATAAGGAGAGTGAGCTTTCGAAGTTTGATGAAAGAGATTTGGAGCTCCTTCTTAATATGACGAACCAGGTTTCCTGCGCGATAGAGAATGCAATGGTACATTATGAGATTTCAAGGATGGCTAAGGAGAATGAGAGGAGATTAAAACAGCTTTCAACCCTGTGGGAACTTAATAAAGCACTTCTAATGACCATGAATTTCGAACATATCATCCATACAACCTTAACAGCCATTACAATCGGTGAGGGATTGGGGTTTAATCGTGCCATGCTTTTTTTGGTAAATGAAAAGAGACATCATCTCGAAGGTATTATGGGTGTGGGACCAGATAATGCAGAGGACGCAGGTAGGATATGGTCTTACCTTTCCCAGAGGAAGGGGAATCCGGTGGAATTGATTAACCAGATTCGATCTATGCCAAAAAAGGACTCACTACTTAATGCCCTTGTCAGAGAGATCGAGATTCCATTAGATCACAAGCAGTGTATACTATCTCGAACAGTCCTTGAGGGAAGATCATTTAATATTTCATCACCTCAAGCGGAGGAGGGAGGGCTTCGAACCAGATGTGAGAGGGTTTGTCATTTGAGTTCAGAGGTTGAATGTTATGTAAGTGAACATTTAGGCCAAAATAAAAAAGGGTATTCATTTGCTACTATTCCCCTTTGGGGAAAAGGTAAGGTTATTGGTGTAATCTTGGTTGATAACCTCTACAATCAGAATCCAATTACCGATGAGGATATACAATTTCTGAACATGTTCTCCAATCAGGCAGGTTTAGCCATAGAGAATGCAAGGCTTTACAGGAATTTGGAGAAGGTTCATCAGGAGCTTAAAACCACACAAACCCTTCTTTTACATCGGGAGAAGATGGCCGCTCTGGGAGAGTTATCTACCAATATTGCTCACGAGATAAGAAACCCTCTTGTCTCAATTGGTGGTTTTGCACGTCGCCTCGATAAAACCATACCAGAAGATGCTCTGGAAAAGCGTTATGCAAAGACAATTATGAAAGAGGTGAAAAGGCTCGAGGAGATCCTCGATGACATTTCGATCTACACCCGTGATGAGCCGCTTGCCATTCAGGAATTGAATCTCAGGGATATAATTGAAGAGAGTCTCTCTATGGTTGGAGAGGGATTAAATAGTGAAAAGATTAAGATTATAAAGGAGTTTCCGGATGAGCTACCAAAGATTAGAGGAGATTATCATCAATTAAAACAGGTCTTTCTTCATTTAATCAACAATGCCTTTGAAGCTATGAAAGAAGGGGGGACCATCTCCGTTCGTCTAAAGCCTTTATTGAAAGATGGATTATCTTTTTTGAGGGCTGAGGTAGAGGACACAGGATTCGGGATCGATCCTGAAAATCTTCATCATATATTTAATCCCTTCTATACAACTAAGGATAACCGATTGGGGCTGGGATTATCCATCATTCATAAGTTGATTACTTCTCACAGTGGCCAGATTGAAGTGGATAATAATCCTGGGAAAGGAGTGAAATTTATAATCACCCTTCCTGCCTTTCAGGAGAAGGGTTGAAGATGGATAATTAAACACTTTTAAGAAAGAAATGGGTTTACTGTGAGATTTTCGGGAGAATAATATGAAAAGGATATTGGTTGTAGATGATGAAGAGAGCATCAGATTCCTCTATAAAGAAGAACTGGAGGAAGAGGGTTTTATAGTAGAAGTGGCCAAAGATGGGTTTGAGGCCCTTCGGCAGATAATCATCTTTAAACCAGATCTTATTACTCTCGATATCAAAATGCCAGGAATGAATGGTATTGAGACACTCAAACGGATCCGGGAGATCGAAAGGCAGATTCCAATAATTATGTGTTCAGCTTATGGTGAGTATAAACAGGATCTTTCGACCTGGGCCTCTGACGCCTATGTGGTGAAGTGTGCCGATCTTACAGAGCTTAAATCTACAATTCGGAGACTTCTTGGCCTTTTATAAGAATGGAGAAGCTAAATTTCAATTCGAGTTTTGGCCAATGATCACAAATTGTAGGCACCTTATTTTAATATAGATTGGGGCAGTAGCTCAGATGGGAGAGCGCCAGAATCGCACTCTGGAGGTCGGGGGTTCAAATCCCCTCTGCTC
>JBBITW010000024.1:0-28270 GCA_037440525.1 Deltaproteobacteria bacterium | reverse complement strand
GAGCCGCCTCACCCTCCCCTCTCCCCAATGAGGCTGTGTCGTAATGTCATTCTGATGCTTTAGCCGAAGAATCTATGTTTTATAAGGGTTTGAATTATATAGATTCCTCGCTTCGCTCGGAATGACAAACATGGCATATACCTCATTACGAAACAGCCCCAATGCGTGGGGAGAGGGATAGGTCGGTACGACTCGCAACCGAAGTGAGGGGTTCAGACCTTTGCCAAACTTTTAACTCTTTGCAACTCTTAAGCATTCCCCTTGAATCATTGACCCCTTGAATCCCTATCATCTTAGCAACTTTTTTAGAGATGATTCAAATATTTATAATTTTGTTAGGTATTGGTTCAATGAATCTGTCCAGATAACCTCCTCTTTAATAGCAATTAGCGCACCTCTTATCCAACCCTTCTCAAACATGGATTTGGCCTTAGAAAGGCCATTCTCCAATGCCTCCACGACCTTTTCCCTTGACAATCTACCTACCTTTAGTGTCACTAATTCACCTTTAATGTCTGTATCAGGGTATATCTCTTCTGCAAAAGATCTTATGATATTTGGGTCTTCAACATTTGTATGGTTTCCAATAACTGTTGCCGAAGCATCAGCAACAGATGCCCTTTCAGAAAGAACTGTAACCGCAGAGGCAATCCCCTTTGTAAAACTCCTTCCACCGAGGCCACTCGTTGCCACTCCTTCGATTCCCATTTTTGAATCAATTGTAACAAGATATGAAGGGCTAATCGCATCGATCTCTGTTTTTATGCCAACTCTCGCAACCTCACCTTCTCTCAATCGAATAGCAATATCTCCACCGTTATCAATAATAATCTTGGTCCCTCCCTTTTTGAAGAGATTTTCTGCTACTAATTCTGAGATCGTCCCTGCAACTGCCGAAAGAGGTGTAAGATCTGGCTCTTGCATCCTTTTTGTGGCTTCAATCATTCTCCTCACAACCTCGGGATAATCTCCCAATGCTTCCAGCCTTTCCGCTTTATTTTTGATAACAGGAAGAAATCCTGCCAATTCTTCAAGTAATTTAATGGCAAATAAAGCCCCCTCTCGGGCTAAATTTAAAAGAGGTCTTCCATCTTCAAAAACATGAATAAATATATGCATGGGACCATAATCTAAAAGGACTTTTCCATTGGGTAAAATCTGAATTGGATCGTAATTAAATAAATCAGTAGCCAATGGAATCATTGCCTCCATATATTCTAATTCTACCCTTTTATCTCCTTCAGCACATCATCTAATTTCCTGATGGAATCTTTATGGCCTCCAATCTCCAGATATTCATCAAGCCTCATTGTATATTCGATTGGCACAACAGGCGCGGGTGTGGGAACATAAGTAAATGCCCTTACCATCACCTTCTCAACATCTACCATGAATGTAATACCCCCACCAGGAAGTATGAATGTAGGGGCTCCTCCAACAGTAAGTCGGGCCCTGTTCTGATGTATTGCCCGGTTAAGTTTTACAGGAATTTTTGTAACACCTGCCCTTGCACTTCCTCCTGCACCACCTATAAAGATTGCTGAAACCCTTGATGGTTGACAGTTCGAAGCCATAATCTCAATTGCCCTTCTTGCTTCTGGAGTCAAATCAATCGATCGAAATTTCCCATCTTCATCAAGGCGAAACATGGCTGCCCTCTGGGCTGTTGTTTCTGTAATTAAGACTGTCATCCCAGGCTTTGTAATCTCCGGATCGAATCCTTCTATAATCTCGAGTGGATCTTCAAAAGGGGTCCCTCCCCAACCCCGACCATGTTCACCAAAGTATCGACCCTGTGTAGACTTTCTTGCCTTCAATTTGATTCCACTATATTTTGCACCCAAATCCTTTCCAGCCACATGTTCTGTAAAAAGTCCAATAAGATGTGCATCCAAAACAATCACTTCATCAGCAGCCTCCAGGTAATATCTTCCGAAGAGACCCATGGATGCACTGCCACAACCAACCCTCATCCTCTTTCCCACCTCACCATCGATAATGGGAGCACGACCTACCTGGAGGATCATCTTCGAACCATCCTCCACAAGAAGTGTAACCTCCTTTCGATTGGCTATGTCTACTATGAGCTTTGATACAGTTAGACCATCTTTGCCAGTCAACAGGTTAACTCCACCAAGAGATAGGATTTTTGATCCATACTCTTCTGTGCAGAGATGACCAACCCTCTTTTTGCCAAAAATTATAGGAGAACCTTCCCGACCTATGTTCATATCTGTATCGATCTTAACTTTTATACCACTATAACTCAGAGGTGCCTCTGTAACTACTGTAACTACATCTATTCCGTTGATATTCGATTGAACAATAAATGGTGCAGGTTTTGTATCAGGATATGTTGTCCCTGCTCCTATCCCTGTTATGAGAGGTCTTCTTATGGCCTCTTCATAATCTTCACCGACAATATCCCTTACATCATCAAAAAACTGTAATGGAATGTTTCTAACCAGATTTCCATCCCTGTTTATGAATCTTTGACATGCACCTGTATTTCCATTTTTAATTATACAAGAGATCGGACACGAAGGACATCTCACACCCTCATCAGGCTCCTTTTCTCGATAAATTGCATCTTTTGGACAGACCTTTGTGCAGGTTTGGCAATCTACACAGATATCTGAAATTGAAGCCTTTTTTTCAGGAGTTATTTCAATTGCCTGAAGAGGACATACCTCAACACATAGAGCACATCCAATACAGGATTCTACATCTACAATCACAGTTCACTCCTTTATTATTTCCCATTTTCCATTTATTATTTCCCAATCACTATCTTTCTATTTGGTGGAGGAGTATTTCTGCTTATCCCGATCTTCATCTGACCATCTATAAGAACTCCTGCAATCCCTGGGATATCTCCAGCTTCAATTGCAGAGAGGGCGTTTTTCCCTATGGAGCCCATTGGTGCATCCATCACCACCAGGTCTGCTTCCTTCCCAATAGCAATTACTCCTCGATTCAATTTATGAACCACTGCAGTATTCCCTGTAGCCATGGCAATGGCCTCCTCAGCCTTTATACCACATAAAGATGAAAGAAAGTTAATAACCCTTAGAATCCCAAGAGGGATAACACCTGTTCCAGATGGGGCATCGTTGCCAATTATAATCCGATGATAGCCATTTACCTCCTTAACGATCTTCATAACCTCTATAATCATCTTTTGATTCCCACAGTGGACAATCTCCAGTGTAAGGGATGTATTTCTAACCAGCTTCTCTGCTTCTTCCGGGGATATGGCAACAGGTCCTCCATTAATATGAGAAACAATATCAGGGTCTGTAGCTATTACATCCTCAGCAGAAACTGTAGAGCTCCCAGGTATAGAAGTTCCACCTGTATGCATCATCACTACCATCCCGTATTTCTTTGCCCATTCAACCATCTGTTTGGCTTCCTTTGGACTCTTTACCGCACCAAGCCCTATCTCACCTACAACCCTGACACCCTCCCGAGCCAACTCCTCAAAATCCTTCTCCTGTAATCCAGGCTCGAGTATGAGGCCTCCTCCCAATACCTTTACTCCTGAAGGCCTTAAATTTGCAAAGCTCTTTGCCGCGAGTATAGCCAGGGCCTTCGTTCCAGAGGCATCTCTTGGCCTGCCAGGGAGATGACACTCTCCTGCTGAAATGATTGTAGTTACTCCTCCATGGAGGCATGAATCTATGAAGTCAAGCATCCTCTGCCGAGGGGTAAAATCTCCGATGACAGGATGGCAGTGAGAATCGATAAGCCCTGGAGTAACTGTCATTCCTCCAACATCCATGACTTCATCAATCCCTTTTATTTCGAGATCCTTTTCCTTACCAATCGCCCTTATGATGCCTCCTTCAATCAAAATTGTATCTCCATCGAGAACAGGATTCTTAATATCGCCAGAAACCAGGGTCCCAATATTTTTTATCATCAATCTGCTCATATCCTCTCCCTCCTGTTTAATATTTATTCCCCGTAAGCCTCTTTCACAGCCCTTATAAAAAGGGCCTCAACCACCGGAGCCTTATAAGAAGTGGATGGCCTTATCCCACTCTTTCTAATCATCTCTTCTGAAACCTTCTTTGAAGCCTCCCTTAAAATACTATCCTCTGGCAATTTATCCATTAAAAATCTTTCAGCATCTTCCATCCTCTGAGGTATGGGAGTAACTGAACCTGTTGCAATCCTGACATCCACGATCCTATCCCCTTGCCTTCGAAGCACTACTGCAATGCTCATTCTCGCAATGGACATTCCCTCCCTCCTCGAAAGACGAATAAACGAACATTTTGCATCAAGGGGAAGTTTCTTAAAAAGGATACTGACCAGTAGTTCAGATGGCCTTAAGGCAGTTTTATAGGGGCCTTTAATCAAATGAGCTATAGGGTAATCCTTCTCCCCTTCCTCTGCAACCACCTTTCCCATTGCATCCAAAACCAGTAAAGGAGGAATTGTATCGGCAGCAGGTGAAGCATTTATAATATTTCCTCCTATAGTTCCAAGATTTCTTATTTGAGGAGAGCCTATCTTAGAAGTTGCCTCTGAGAGAATTGCCCCATATTTCTTTATAAGTAATGAAGAGGCAATCTCAGAATGGGTTACCGAGGCCCCTATGAAAATCATCCCGTTCTTTTCTTCGATCCTTCTCAATTCCTCAATCCTTGTAATATCGATGAGAGTGTCAGGATTTTCATCTCCATTTCTTAATCTTATTATAAGGTCTGTTCCTCCTGCAATAATCCTCGCCCTCCCCTTCTGCTCCGATAACAGATTTAAGGCCTCATCAATAGTACCGGGAATCTTATATTCAAAATAAGGGATCATTTTATTCCAAACTATAAATATTTATCTACTTCTTCGATAGCCTCAATAATCTGAACATATCCTGTACATCGGCAGAGGTTTCCTGATATGGCCTCTTTGATTTCTTCCCTGCTTGGTTTTGGATTTTTTATCAGCAAGGCCTTTGCTGATATCAACATCCCAGGGGTGCAGAAACCACACTGAACCGCTCCATGCTCTATAAATGATTTCTGCAGGGGATGAAGAGATTCCCTTTTACCAAGCCCTTCTACTGTCTCTACACTTCTCCCTTCTACTTTTGGGGCTAATACCAGACATGAATTGACAGCCATACCATCAATTAGCACGGTGCAGACACCACATTCACCGATGCCACAACCCTCTTTAGTTCCAGTTAGACCAAGCCTTTCTCTTAAAAGCCTGAGAAGGGTCCAGTTGGCCGAAACCTCCACCTCTACCTCTTTTCCATTCAATATGAATCGGATTACCTTCTTGAAACTTTCTCTCAAAATGTCCTCTTAAATGTGAGATTTACTTTATACAAAATAACAATCTATTTCTTTGAAGAAGAATAATCCCTCCTTTCCTCCCCTTAAAGAGGCTGTGTCGCAATGAGGTATATGCCATGTTTGTCATTCCGAGCCTCCATCTTTGTCATTCCGAGCTTCCTTCTTTGTCATTCCGAGCTTCCTTCTTTGTCATTCCGAGCGAAGCGAGGAATCTATAGGATTCAAACCTTTATAAAACATAGATTCTCAGAATGACATTACGACACAGCCTTAAAAAGGGGAGGAAGAAATTTTTTCGTTTTCCACAAACCTTCGGTATTGCTCAAGCCATCTCCCGAGGTCAGGCCTTTTGGGAGGGAGTGCCCTGTTTGGAACCCAGTATGCTACAGGATCATCATAGAATGGTTTCCTTATCTCATTCTTTGTTGGTGGAGACATCAAAACAGCTTTAAGCCTTCCATTCCCCCTTGCTCCCCATTTATGGCCATAGAATCCCTCCACTTCTTCTTCAAAAGGAACATGATCATGAAGATACCATGGCTCCGGAGGTTTTCCTTCTCTGAATCCAGGAACCTTCTTTATCCTCCTATCGTGTTCAACAAGAAGCTCTTCTTCAGACATCCCTTTTATATTCCCAGGAAAAAGAAAGGCCACATCCTCATGAGTAATTTTTATCTTTTTTACCATTTTAGACCCACCTTGTAACAACTGTCTTTTCATCCATAAACATCTTCATTGAGGCCATACGGGACTTCGAAGTCCCTACAAAGGATTCCCTTCTTGATCCGAGGGGGAAGAAGGCATATGGTTGCGCCACACCAACATTTACTCCAACATTCCCCACGTTTACTTCCCTAATAAACTTACGGGCATTTTTACCGTCTCTTGTCATAATACAGGCTGTGTGACCGAGATTCGTTTTGGTGTTAATCCATTCTATAGCCTGATCAAGGCTTTCACCCCTTATCAGCGCAGCGACAGGTCCAAAGGCCTCTTCCTTTGCCATAGACATATCAACATCTACATTTTCAAGAATAGTCGGCCCTAAGAAATAACCTTTAGGATAATCCTTTACCTTCACACCTCTTCCATCAAGAACCATCTTTGCACCTTCTGAGAGTGATTTCTCAATCCACTGAATAACCTTTTCTTTCCCTGCACGTGTCGTCATAGGCCCCAATTCAGTCTCTGTATCAAGTCCATAGCCAAGTTTCATACTTTCTGCAGCCTCTTTAAACCTCTTTTTGACTTCGTCATATATATTACCTATAACCACAACATTATCTACCCCAAGACATCTTTGCCCCGACATTCCAAAACATCCCCTAAGCAACCACTGGATTCCCTGATTGAGATCAGCATCAGGCATGATGACAACATGATTTTTGCCATTACCATTGATGGATGATGTCTTTTTAAGCCTACCACAAATCTCAAATAACTCATGGCCTGCCCGATTTGAACCTATAAAACCTACACCTTTCACCTCGGGCTGTGATAATATATCTTTATTGATTGTCCTTCCACCATGAATCAGGTTTATTACACCAGGTGGAAAACCAGCTTCCTGGGCTACCTTACAGATCGCTTCAGATGCAACGGGACACTGTCTGCTCGGGCTAATAACCATTGTGCATCCTGCTGCAAGACCGTAAGGAACAAAAGAGGACCAAGCATGCATTGGAATATTACCAGGTGTGATAATAAGAAAAACACCGAGTGGTTCCCATATTAAATACTGATCAATACCATCCGCAACCTGATCCATATGTTCATTTCTTTTAGTCAATCCATAAAGAGCAGAACAGGCAGACTCAATATTTTCTATTACCCTTCTCACAGAACCTCTTGCCTCATCAATCGTCCTTCCGTGATCCTGGACAAGTATCCGTGAAAGTTCTTCAAAATGTTCTTCAAATCTTGCCCTCATATCAAAGAGAAGACGGGCCCTATCACGGAGGGGGACATCCCTCCACTCTTTGAATGCCTTCTGTGCAGAAAGAACGGCAGCTCTTGCTTCATCTTTTGTAGCCTCCGGTAATTCTGAAATCACCTCATCTTTTGCCGGGTTTGTATTCTGATGAACCACATTCGATTTTGATTCCACCCATTCTCCATCGATTAGAAATTTTTGTCTCCCATAATGCTTCTTTACTTCAGGTAACAAAGGCATATTCTTCTTCTCCTCCTTCTTAATGAATTAATTTTTCTTAAATTGAGCGATTTTTAAAACTCCTATTTCCCTTAGAGATCCTCTACCTCCCCATCATGGATGGAAGATAAAGTGCAATCTCCGGAAAGATGGTGATGATTATTACAACCCCTACCATAGCCAGAAGAAATGGAATGGCACCTCTAAATATCGTCTGCATTGGAACATCCTTTACCACACCAGTTAGTGTATAGACATTCAACCCAACAGGTGGAGTAATAAGGCCTGCCTCCATCATAATCACGCAAATCACTCCAAACCATATTGGATCAAAACCAAGAGCCTTTATAACAGGAAATATTACGGGCATTGTAAGAACCATCATTGAGATGGCATCTAAAAAACAGCCGAGCATAATATAAATGAGTATAATGATTGCGAGAATCATATATCTTGATACCTGAAGCCCTGTCATCCATGATGAAACAACAGTTGGTATTGTGGAAAGGGCAAGAAAGTAACTAAAGACATTTGCCCCTGCGACAAGGAATAAAACCAGAACTGAAATTCTAATCGATTCGAGAAGTGAGGCTGAAAGGTTTTTAAAAGTAAGTCTCCTTTTAAATAAGATGATAACGAATAATGCGGCTGCTCCAATTGCCCCTGCCTCTGTAGGATTTATAAAACCCAGATAGATTCCACCCATTACAAGAAAGAATACCAGTAGGGTCTCCCATACCCCGGATAGTGCAAGTAATTTCTCCTTAAAACTTACCTCACCAGGTGCGACTGGGGCAAGAGAGGGATCTATTTTTACTTGAATAATGACTATAAATATAAATGCGAGGGAGAGAAGTAACCCTGGAAATATCCCTGATATCAAAAGTTTCCCTATGGACTGTTCTGTAAGCATTCCATATACAACAAAGCCCAGAGAAGGAGGGATGAGGAAACTGAGTGTCCCTCCTGCTGCCACAACCCCGGTTGCAAGTCTTGGAGAATAATTGAATCGTCTCATCTCTGGAATTGCAATCGTCCCCATCGCAGCCGCAGCTGCAACGGATGATCCACTTAGTGCAGCAAAAAATGCACAGGCAGCAATTGTTGCTATTCCCAATCCCCCTGGAAACCTTCTGAACCATTTATCAAAGCTCTTATATAGTTCGCTCGTAATTCCAGCACTCCCTGCAAATCCTCCCATAAGTATGAAAAGTGGAATAATGGTATATGGGTAATGGGCTGCAGTCTCATAGAGGGTCTTTGCAACAACCGGAAGCGCTGCCTTTATGGAGGCTAAATAACTTATACCTAAAAAACCAACAAACATCATAACAAACGAAATGGGCATGCCAAGAAATAGAAGAAATATAAGAAGGCAGCTACCAATAATTCCGACCATAACTGGATTCATTCTTTTGCCCCTTTAAATCTTTCAATATAGCCCGTAAGATCAATCAAAAGCTCTAAAAAGAGAAGAAATCCTCCAATGGCTACAAGAAGTCTGAAAGGATACTGGGGAATTCTCAACATATCTGATACGGCCTTTTCTCGGATGCCCTCTAAAAAGCCCTGCCATATTAAGATTCCAATGATAAAGAGACTTAGAATATTTGTAACTACCTGGCATAGAATTCTGAGGCGATCAGGTAATCGAGAGATGAGAAAGTCAACCCCAACATGTCCCTTCACCTGCTGTGTGTAAGCTGCCCCCAAAAGAATGAAGGTGGCAAGGATATACTCTGAAAGTTCAAATGTTCCAGGAATTGGTTTATTAAAAAAACTACGACCTATCACATCACCTGTAGTAAGCACCATGAGGGGGATGAGTAGATACATCCCCCCCATACAGACATATCGTGTCACTTTCTGAACCCTATCTCTTATTCGATACCATCTCATTAATCTCACCTTCAGGTTCAGGATAGATGAAATTCACCCTATCGCCATTCAGGTGGAAAGGCCACAACCTTAACGCCTCTCTTTTCGCATTCCTCATTATAAATCTTAACCACCTCTTTCGCAGGAAGCCCCTTTCCCTCCAAATCTGAAACCCATCTTCTCGTAACATCTTTAAACCTTTCGTACCAGCGTTCTGCTTCATCTGAAGGAAGGGTATATAGGTTTACTCCCTTATCGGCAATCTCTTTCATCATAACTTTATATACCTCTCTTGTTAAGCCCCCTGAGGTTCTGAAAGGATTGTGTGTTACCGCCTCAACAATACGTTTCTGATCTTCAGGTAACTTCTTCCAGCTATCGAGGTTCATAACCACACCCTCTGTCACACATCCAAATGTTGCTATGACCCCATGTTTGGCAACTTCATGGAGTTTAAAAGCAAGGATCATGGGAGGACATGTAACCAAACCATCAACTGTTCCTGTCTCCATTGCGAGGTAGACATCCCCTAAGGGCATGAATACTGGCTCGGCTCCTATTGCCTTGATATAATTTGTCTGATGGCCACCTGGAGTCCTTATCTTTAGGCCCTTCGTGTCTGCCAGTGAACGAACAGGCCTCTTCGTCCAGAGAAATGATTGGATACATCCATTTAACTCAATCATCTTAACCCCTGGAAATTCTCGATGTAGGATACGGTTATAGACCGCATTTCCAATATCTGTAGCAAGATCCTTTCCATCGACCCACACAGCCAGAGAAAGAACATCTGAAAGTGGAAAGCGACCAGGAGTGAATGTTGCTGTAAAATAACCCATATCTGATAGACCTTTGGCCACAATATCAAAATGCTCTGGTGCCTTTCCAAGTGCTCCCCCTGCAAAAAGTGTTGAAGTTATTTTTCCTCCGCTTCGTTTCTTCAGCTCCTCAAGCATCGGTTCCCATACTGTTTTTACCTCTCTGCTAACAGGGACATGCCATGTGCTAAAACGGATGTTTGTTGCCTGTGCAAAAGACAATTCATAGATACCAGAACCTAAACTTAAAGCCATACCACCAATAATAGAATTCCTCAAAAAACTCCTTCTCGTAAGCCCTTCACACATTTTTCATACCTCCTTTCTCTCTGTCCTCTCCTGGAGAGGAGAAAAAGATTTAATTAAAAATGAATCCCCAATAAACCTGCATCTTATCACAGAGATTGATATCCCCTTGATTTATACAAGGGTTCGATAAAAGATAATAATTTCCTTTCCCGTCTCAATGTATCGATTACCTCCGATCTCTCGTATATGAGTGCGCCTTTTGGACAGTATCTAACACATTGAGGATCTCCCCCGCAGAGGTCACACTTTATCATCACTTTCTTTTCCACATCAAGACTGATCACCCCATAGGGGCATACAAAGGTACATGAACGACAACCCACACAACGATCCTGATTAATGATAACCCCTTCAGTATTTGGATCACAAGAAATCGCATTCATCGGACAGACATCCTCACATGGAGGAGACTCACAGTGCTGGCAAACCCCTGGAATGTCAATCCCTGCCTCATCAACCTTTAAGATACGAATCCTCGATTTCACAGGAACCGATGCCCGCTCCTTTTCAAAAGAGCAGACAACCTCACATATCCTGCACCCATTACAAGCATCAATATCTACCATAATAAGCCTCTTCATATCAATCTCCTCAATTTATAATACCATGGAAATGAGACAGTTTGTTCAATTATCCTCTTTATTGAATAACTACTGCTTATGGCTGAAAATAGAACTCCTGATTCTTCCAGGCTTCCTATGAACTGGGCTCCTATGATCCGATCTCCTTGAATTAAAAACCTCCCGTAAAATCCCTCACATTCCTCTTCTACAACCTTCAACTCTCTCCCATTCAAATTTTGACTCAATTCACCTATAGACCCAACAGATTTACCAAAGATGTCAAATATCCATCCAATCCTTGTGGGAGTGTATATCTTTCTTATCCCTATAGAATTTAATCCTGCCACCCTGCCCATCTGCCTTGCACTAAACCAGCGAAGCTGAAGGATGCCATTTTTTGTTTCAGGATCAATCACCTCTGCACAGTCGCCACAAGCATAGATATTTGGTTCACTTGTCTCCATCTTCTCATTAACCTTTACACCACCCAAAGGACCAATCTCTAAACCTCCATCCCTGGCAAGCTCCACTCTCGGTTCAATCCCTGCTGCAATGATAACCCAATCACATTTAGTTCTTCCTCCCTCTGTCTGGATAGCCTTTACACTCTTCCCATTATGAATGATTCCTTTTACTCTCTCTCCTGTTATAACTTTAATTCCTCCCTTTTCAAGAAGCCTTTGAACCCTAAATCCTACTTCCTCATCAAGAATCCTCGGAAGTATCCATCTTCTACCAATGAGAATTACCTTGTGGCCTCTCCTTCTCAGGGCCGTAGCGGTCTCTATTCCAATCAATCCCGTTCCAATGATTCCGATTCTTTTTTCCTCTAAGCGAATAAGCCTCTCTGCGTGAGCAAGTGTCTTAAAATGGGATATTCCCCTTCCCTCAATCCCTTCTATAGGTGGAAGAATTGGTTTTCCTCCTGTTGCAATAACTAACCTGTCATAAGCAATATTTCCTTTATCTAAAAAGAGACAGCTTCCCTTTTTGTCAATCTTTTCAACCCTCACTCCAAATCTTATCTTAACACCATTATAGTCTTTAAGGGATTTAAGAAATACCTTTTTCCTGCTTATATCACCTGATACATAATGAGGTAACACACACGCAGAATATTCAGGATAAGGCTCCTCAGATATCATTACCAACTCAGAAGACGAGTTATACTTCTGTATAGCCTCAAGAGCTGTATTTCCTGAGATTCCATTACCTATAATAACGATTCTTTCCCTTACTCTCAATCCTTAACCTTTTCTTTTTGGAAGCCTAAATCCTTCTTTTCTAAGTTCATCCGAAACCTTTTTTAGACCCAGGGCTTCCATGGTCTCAACAAAAGGCCACCCACTCTCCTTTTCAAACCCCTTTGTCTCATAATATTCGTCGAGCATCTGGTCAGCCTCAAATACCCTTCCCTTTGCAGGGCCATCGGGCATTGGCTCATCGAGAAAACGATAGGGAAGGTAATCATCCTTTCTCCCTATCCCTCCTTCTCTGATATTAAAGGCCTTTTCAAGTGCAGTAACCCTATGAGCCGCTTCGATCAAATCTTTATAACTTAGAGGGATACCTGTCACTGCCTCATAGAGAACGGGCAGGATTTCTCTTCTGAATATTAGTTCTCCCATTGAGGCTACATAAGTTACATAAACAAGTTTACATATCCCCAAAAGGTCAGTAAAGGTGCAGCCCTCCTCAAAAAATGAGACGACCTTTCCTTTCCCATCTGGAAGATGGGGATCGACTGCCTTCTCTGTTCCAAACATCTCTTTTATCTTATCAAGCTCAACAGTTGCTGGAAATTCTGAAAGTGAGTATAGATGGTCTGCACCTCGGCCTGAGGTTGCACAGCAAAGACCATACATCTTATCTCCCCGTGCATCCTTGGATGGATATTCCATTCCTTTTACTTCAATAGCATATCTCTCCGCTTCGTCACCAATTCTTTTGGCTATCCTCCTGACTCCCTCTGCCAAAAGATCACAGAATCCCTCTCGGTAGGCTATTTTTCGAATAAGCTCAAGCTGGGTCTTATAATCTCCCCACCTGAGTTCAAACCCATCTGTATCCTTATCTGTAATTATCCCCCTCTGATAAAGTTCGAATACAAACCCCAAAACACCACCTGTGGAGTAGGTATCCAATCCAAGTCGGTTGCATAGCTCATTGGCCTTTATAATGGAAGGAAGGTTGCTGTTACCGAGTCGAGCCCCCTGATTGGTCAGTGTTGCGTATTCGGGCCCACCTGCACTCCATGTCCCTGCAAATTCCCCATCCTTGATATAAGTATACCTATCACATCCAATCGGGCACATAAAACAGGCCCTTCCTCTTCCTTGAGGAGTAAAACGTTCCCTCATCGTTTCACCCGAAATCTCATATGCCTTATCGAAATAGCCTGTCTGGAAGTTTCGGGTTCCGAGGGCCCCTGTCTCATTAACGATGTTTAGAAGAACTGTTGTCCCGAGACTTGGGGCAACCCATCCTGAAACCTCATCCTTCTTGAGATGCTCCAGCAGTTCAGAAAGGATTCTCCTATATTCCTTATCATTCGCCACAGAAATCCTATTCGTTCCACGAACAGCCACTGCCTTTAGATTCTTTGATCCCATGACTGCGCCCATTCCGGTTCGACCTCCTGAGTGGCCATCATAGGTCATTACACAGGCATATCTAACCAGATTCTCTCCTGCTGGACCAATCGTAAGAACCTCCACTTCAGCCTGGCCAAGTTCCTTCTTAATGATCTTTACTGTCTCACGGGTATCTTTCCCCCAGAGCCTTGACGCATCTCTTATCTCAACCTTCTCATCCTCAATCCACAGGTATACCGGTGTATCAGCCCTGCCCTCAACAACAACGAGGTCATAACCAGCAAACTTCAATGCAGGTCCCCAGTGACCTCCAAAATTTGCATAACCTATCAAACCTGTCAGGGGTGACTTTGCCGAAACGAGTGCCCTTCCACCAGTAGGCGTAACTCCACCAAGCGGACCTATTGCAAACATAACCAGATTTTTTGGGTCATATGCATCGATCCCTCTTACCCGATCCCAGAGTATCTTTGATGTAAAGCCTCGCATTCCGATAAAGGATCGAACCATTTCAGGATCCAATTTCTCCCTTTTTATCTTCTCTCTCGTCAGGTCTATCCAGAGGACATGGCCTGCATACCCACCTCGAATATTTAATTCTCTTTCAGATTTCATATTCAACTCCCCCGGTCTCTCTTTCTATTAATTGAAATGATACTTTGGTGGAAACTTTGATTTTACCACTACAGAAGATTATTTCCATAAGAGGACTTTCTATCACAGCCACACCCATTACCTCTAATTCAACTACCTACAATTTAATTTGCAATGTTATTTACATTAAAAGAACCTCCACCCCGCCAAACCTTTGAGGGATTACTCTGCCATTCCAGAATTCCTCCCAGGACATAATCCTTAAACCCCTTTCAGACCTCTCCAGAGCTTCTCGGGTGTTAAAGGAAGTTCTTTTACACGGATCCCCGTTACGTTCGCAATAGCATTAATAATTGAGGGTGCTGTGGGTAGAAGTGCTGGCTCCCCCACACCCTTTGCACCAAAAGGCCCCGTAGACTCCTCCTTCTCAACAAGCAATGAATATATAGATGGAATATCCAAAGCCGAAGGAATATAGTATTCGCTGAATCTCGGGTTCTGTATTGCTCCGTTCTTAAGTAAAATCTCCTCCATCAGGGCATATCCAAATCCCATTGAAACCCCTCCTTCTATCTGGCCTGTAACATTAATGGGATTTACTACCTTACCTACATCGTGTGATGCCAGAATTTCTATCACCTCAACTTCTCCTGTATCCATATCTACTGAAACCAATGCACCCTGCGTCGCAAATGCATAAGTGGCATATGGAATGCCCTGTCCTGTTTCTGGATCAAGGCCTGTCGTATTCGGATCAAATCTTCCTTCTCCAACAGGTATTATACCTTTTTTCTTCAACCTTTTTACCAATTCCGAAATCGATACCTTTTTATCCGGTGCTCCAAGTGGATATATAAAACCATCTATTAAGATAAGTTCATCTTCTGAGATCTCGAGCAAAGATGAGGCCTCCCTTTTTAATAATCCTCTTAGATTCTCAGCAGCAATCTCCACAGACCTTCCAACGATATAGGTAACACGACTTGCTGTTGATGTCCCCGAGTCAGGGCATATCTCTGTATCTCCGATGACCAATTTAATTTTATCCAAATTGGATTTCAGAACTTCACCTGCAATCTGGGCCATTGTTGTAGAGGAGCCCTGTCCCACATCTCCGCAGCCAAGATAGATGGTAAAATCTCCTGATTCATCTACCTCAATTCGAGAATGACCGGGATTTGGAATACCTGTTACTCCGATACCATAAAACATCGATGAAATTCCCCAGCCATATCTCTTTGAGCCATTAGATTTAGGTATACCCCTCTTCAGTATCTCACTCCTCACATCTTTTATTGTATCGGATAGACCAACAGAACTGCCAAGCCTCTGCCCTGTTGCTGTTGAAGACCCCGGTTTAAGCCCATTTATAAGCCTTATCTCAAAGGGATCAACTCCTAAGGTTTCGGCTAAAATATCCATCTGCGATTCGTGGGCAAAGACAACCTGTGGAACCCCGAATCCCCGCATGGCTCCACCTATGGGATTATTAGTATAAAAAGCCCTTGCCCTCACATATACATTGGGGATTTCATAAGGTCCTACTGCATGGATTAAACCTCGAAAGAGAATCGATGGGCCATAAGAGGCATAGGCACCTGTATCAATCATAATCTCTACTCTGACTCCGATTACCCTTCCATCCTTCTTTGCCCCTGTTGTATAATGGATTAAATATGGATGGCGTTTTGTAGAGACTATGAATGATTCTTCCCTCGTATAAACCATCTTACATGGCCTTTTTGTCAAAAGAGTAGCAAGGGCTGCGTAATACCCTGGAGATAGACACTGTTTATCTCCAAATGACCCGCCAATAGTTGTTAGAATCACCCTAACTTTTTCAGGTGGAATTCCAAGCACATCAGATATCTCTTTATGGTCAAAATGTCCATGTTTGCTCGGCATCCAGATTGTTACCTTTCCATTTTCATATTTGGCCACAGAAGCCTCGGGTTCGATATATGCATGTTCAACCATCTGCGTTTGATAGGTATTTGTAATCAGAATCTCTGAATCATTTAATGCATCATCTGGATTGCCCTTTAAAAGGACCCTCTCGATTAACAAATTCCCTGATTCATGAATCTTGAATGCCTCCTGCGAAGAGGCCTCTTCGATTGAAAAGATTCCTGGAAGATCCTCGTAATCAACCTCGATAAGGGAGAGTGCCTTCTCTGCAATCTCAAGGCTTTCTGCAACTATCAAAGCAACTGGGTCTCCAACGTAACGCACCCTATCATCACAAAGAACAGGCTGATCCTTGATTCTTACTCCAATTCGATTCTTCCCGGGTATATCCTCATGTGTAAGAACTTTTACCACACCAGGAAACCCTTCTGCCCTCTCTTTATTTATCTTAATTATCCTCGCATGGGGTCGATCACTTCTGAGTACCTTCAGGTGAAGCATACCCGGAAAGGATAAATCATCGGCATAGATTGCCTTGCCTCTCAACTTATCAAGACCATCCACCCTTAGCAAGGGTTTCCCAAAAAACTGGAAGGACTCTTTCATCTCATTCCTCTTTGGGTTCATAGATCATCCCTGGTTCTATCCCACCTTTTAGCTGGGCTACTGTGGAGGTATCTTTCCCGCCAATATAGATTTTTGGGCTCTCATTCTTGTAGAAATATATTCCACAGTAAGGGCAATGGAGTTTGACATCGAGCTCAAAAAGTAAAAGATCGCAATAATAAACCTTTTTACACCTTGGACAGGTCACATCAAATATATCCATCTTCACCTCTTATTAATAAAGTCTTCAAGTTTAATCTTTTTTAGAACCTCTTTTGGAACCTCTCCTCGCTTGGGAAATGGTCTGTCAATAGGTTTGGTGGCATCTATGATCATCCCATCTGAACGAATCTCATGGCGTAGTGAGGGATCAAGGACATGTCCCTGAAGTCCCTTCAATATCAGAACATTCTCGCTTGCCTGAACCCTTGTGGATATTGCCCACATTACCTCCCCAAGATCTGTTGGATCTATATCATCATCAACAACAATGATGTGCTTTAAAAAATTTGAGGCTGAAAGTGCGGCCATTGCTGCCCTCAAAGGTTGACCCTCTGTTGTCTTTTTCAAACTGATAATTAGATTGAAGGGACCACCTGAACCAATCCAGCAGGTCTCCTTTATAGTTGGAACTGCCTTCTTTATCTCACCATAGATGGAGGCCTCAATTGGAAGGTGTGCATTGAGGTGTTCTGTCTTACAGGGAAATATATCTATCAATATAGCATCCTTCCTGAAGTTAATTGCCTTTGCCTCAAATAGACAGGCAAGCCTCTGAGAACCACTATATCCTGTAAATTCTCCAAAGGGACCCTCAATAACACGTCTTCCCGAGATTATCTCCCCCTCAATAACCATCTCAGAATCTGCAGGTATAAGAAGCTCCTCTCCATAAACCTCTGAGGAAACGATTCTAAGCGGCTCACCAAGCACCCCTCCTGCACTATCATATTCATCTTCATCAAGTGGTGTGAGAAGCGCTCCTGTGATATGAAACGAAGGATGATGACCGAGCACAACCCCTATAGGTAGATTCTTCCCCTCTGATTCAGCCTTAGAAAAATATGACCATAGATGGCGTGGAGACATATAAATCCCCAGATGTCTTGAATCAAGATACATCATTCGGTTCCATGAGACATTATAGCGTCCTTCACCCAATTCTTTTGAAACAATAATCGGTGTAAGATATGGACCTCCATCCATATCAACATGACGAACAATGGGTAAATCCCTTAAATCGAGATCTTCTCCAATCTTTATTACCTCTTTAACAGGGGCATCATCCTTTGAAACTAACAGAGGCTTTATCGATTTTGTTTGACGCTCAAGCATCCTCTCGATAATCTCTTTTCTTTTTCCATCAGGAATATCAAGGGCAACTCCAATCTTACGAATTGTCCCAAATGTATTCATTAAAATCTTAAAGGGAGAGATATTCCCCTTCATATTAAGCACATTTTCAAATAAAACAGCTTCAAACCTTCTCTGAGATTCCATCTGGTGGAGGATAGCTGTTGTCTCGAAATTTGAGGGATTTACCGATTTAGAGACCCTTATAATCTCCTCTGGAAATTCTTTCTCTAAATTCTCTAACCAAAATCTCAAATCCTTTGCCACTGATTTCTCCTCTTCTCATTTCATCCTTTCGGATGCCAATTTTATTGCCTCTACAATCTTTATATAACCTGTGCAACGACAGAGGTTCCCTGATATGGCCTCCTTTATTTCCTCAATCTCTGGAGTGGGATTCTTATCGAGGAGTGTCTTTGCCGACATCAACATTCCAGGGGTACAGAAACCACATTGAACCGCTCCCTTTTCCCAGAATGCCTGCTGTAGAGGATGAAGCCTTTCATCCTTTGCCAGTCCTTCAACAGTAAATATCTCAGCTCCATCTGCCTTCATTGCAGGGGTAAGGCAGGATAGTGTGGCTTCACCATTTAATATAACCGTGCAAGAACCGCATTCACCCTCTCCACATCCCCTCTTTGTTCCTGTCAATCCTAAATCCTCCCTTAACAGATCGATAAGCAAACGATCAGGATTGACACTGAGCTGATACTCCTTACCATTCACCCTAAATCTAATAATTTTCATTTACTTCCTCTTTTTTGAGGCCTTTGAAAAAGTATTTAAAAGGAGTCTTATGGACTGGGGTGGTGGACTCACCTCTGTAAATCTCCCAATATTCCCTCAATTATTCTAATGAGCTGGACCCTCACCATCTCTTTTCTATATAAGGCACTACCGCGCACGCTATCCCTCGGATTTGATTCATCAGATGCTATACGGGATGCCTCCACGATGGTCTCTGGATTTAATCCATTCGTTTCAAGATAGAACTCAGCCCCAAGAGGCCTGAAAGGCACCTCTGCCACAGGGCCAAGGGCAATTCGAACCTTTCTTATTCTATTTTTTAAACGATCAAAATGGATGACAACCGCTCCATTCAATATGGGTAGTGAAAGGGCCTTCCTTCTCTCCATTCGGAAAAATTTAGAACGACAATCCTTTCCTGATTTTTTAAATCTTATCTCTTTTACAATCTCCTTTGTCGGATCAATCGCTGAAAGACCAACTCCTCTATACGCCTCTTCAATTCTGATCCATCTCTCTCTGTCAGAAGAAATTACACAGAGCTCTGCCTCGAGGGCAAAAAGTGGGATTGCCCCATCACCTGCTGGCTGAGCACTTATCACATTTCCCACAAGTGTCCCCATATTTCTTATTTGAGGGGATCCAACACGGGCCGAGCCTTCTGAGAGGGCATTTGCCTCCCTTTGAATAAGAGGACTTCTTGCTACCTCTGAATGTGTAACTCCTGCTCCAATACGAATCCATGAACCATCTTCCTCAATCCTTTTTAATTCATCAATCCCCGTTATATCTATAAGAATTTGAGCTTTGTGCTCTCCTCTTTTAAGTTGCAGGAGAAGATCAGTTCCACCTGCAATCACACGGCCATTACCTTCGGCTTCCATTAATAACTTTAGGGCTTCATTTATCTCTTTTGGCCTTTTATAATCAATCCACATCATGATAACTCCATATACAATTACATCTCCACACCAAGGTATCGAATAAGGATTTCTTTTTCCCCCTGTATCTCCTCCCTTTCAGCCTGATATTCTATCTTTCCCTTTACCATAAAGTAGATCCTATCAGCAGTGGAGAGGGCGAAAGGAATCTTCTCTTCCACCAGGAGGATTGATATTCCCTGATCATTGAGTCTCTTGATAATATCCTTGAGTTTATTGACAAATATTGGCATCAAACCAGTTGTTGGTTCATCAAGCAAAAGGAGCTCGGGTTTCTTCACGAGGGCTCGTGAAATGGCAAGGGCCTGTTGCTCCCCTCCACTTAATGTCCCGGCAATCTGATTCAACCTCTCCCTCAGAACAGGGAAAAGATCGAATATCCCCTCCAGTTCTTTCTCATTTGATTGATGACGCATACCTGTCTTTAAATTTTCCAAAACAGTCATCTTGGGAAATAGGTGCCTTCCCTGAGGAACATAACCTATGCCTCTTCGAGCTATCCTGAATGCGGGTAAGGAAGTAATATCCTCATCTTTAAAAGAGATCCTACCCTCTCTTGGTTTGACCAATCCCATAATGCTCTTAAGCATTGTCGTCTTCCCAGCACCGTTTCTACCTAACAAGGCAACAATCTCATCCTTTTTCACCTCCATGGATGTGCCCTGTAATATATAGCTTCTTCCATAATAGGTATGAATATTATCTACTTTTAATAGGCTCAACTTACATCTCCCAGATAGACTCTTTGAACCTCCTCATTTCTGCTGATCTCCTGAGGAGTCCCTTCTGCAATCACTCGACCTTCATTTAAAACGGTGATTATGTGGCATAGATGCAAAATAACATCCATGCTATGTTCAATTAAAATGATTGTCATGCCTTTAGATAATTTTTTAATCACCTCGATTATATTTTCTGTCTCTTTTGGACTTACCCCTTGTGTTGGTTCATCGAGGAGGAGAATCAATGGCTGTGTGCTAAGTGCCATTGCAATCTCTAAGATCTTTTGATCTCCGTAGGAGAGATTACAGGCAAGCTCATCCCTTTTCTCCCAGAGTCCAACCAATTGGCAAATCTCCTGAGCCCTTTCAGAAACACTAATTACCCGCTCAGCAGAGTGAACAGGGCTCCAGGGATACTTCTCTCTTGAGTTAACACCAACCCATACACTTTCAAAGACCGTCATCTCAGGAAATACGAAGGTCAATTGAAAAGTCCTGCTCAATCCCTTCTGGCATATTAAATGAGGGGGAAGCTCTGTGATATCCTCACCTTTCAAAAATACCCTTCCTGAGGTGGGTTTTAAATCACCTGTGATCACATTAAAAAGGGTCGTCTTCCCTGCCCCATTAGGGCCTATGATCCCCCTTACCTCCCCTTCCCTTACAGAGTAATTAATATCGTAAAGGGCTGTCAATCCCCCGAACCTCTTTGTCACCCCGCGTATTTCCAGAAGAAATCTATCAGATTCCATGAATTTCAGGTTAACCTCCTGCTCACCATATAACCCAGAATGCCTCTTCTTGAAACCCTCAATACCAATAATATGATCACACCAAATATAATGAGATAATAGGTCCACCAGGTGCTTACATAATATTGAAAGATGGACATTATCACAACACCAATCCATGGACCTGCAATTGTGCCAAGGCCACCTATGAGACACCATACCACAGGCATGATAGACCAATGAAAGCTAAAAAAATCTGCCGATCCATAACGAAGCGTAATGGCATAGAGACCGCCGCTTAACGCAGAAAATATTCCCGAGATGATGAAGGCCATGAGTTTATAGCGAAAGACATTATACCCTAAGAATTGAACCCTCTTTTCATTTTCCCGAATCGAAATGAAAATCTTCCCCATAGGGGATCGAATAATCCTGTTTAAAACAAAATAGCTTCCAACGAGAATAATTAAAACAAAATAATAATTTACCAATTGATTATAAAGGGAGAGGGTTATTCCTCCAAAAGAAATGAGAGGAAGTTGTATTGAGAGACCATCATCACCACCTGTTAACCAGGTCATATCCATTGCGAGGAGGTGAAAGATAGCAAAGAAGATTGCAGTAACAATGACAAAGTATGCCTCAGAAAGTCTAACACTGATTAAACCTGTAATAGTGCTCAGGATGAATCCTCCGAGAAGACTGAAGAATAGAAAAAACAACTCCATAAGCCCCGATACCGAAGAATATTGAATGGCCGAGGCTACACTGTTTTGTAAAACCCAGACATATATCATATCCCATAGCTAAGAGACAGAAGATCATAATGTGGATCACCAGAGACCTTGCCCCCTGAGGTAAAACCATTCCCAATATGATTAGAAGGATGAAAAAAGTAATTGCAAAGAGATTGATAGCTGATTTCTCACTATTACCACTCTGAAGCATAATCATACCTCTATTCAGCAAATAGACCTCTCGGACGTCGCATCAGGACTCCGATCATAATGATGAAGATAGCTGCCCTTGCCTGAACTGGAGATAAAAAAGAGGCCATAACACCCTCTATGGAACAGATGATCAACGAAGAGATAAATGTCCCTTTAAGACTTCCCAAACCACCAATAATTACTACAATGAAAGAGAGAAGAATCACATCATGCCCCATGAGATAAGATACCTGATAGATAGGCGCTGCGAGGACGCCACCAACAGCTGCAAGAACACTACCAATGACAAATGTTGTTATAAGGATCCTGTTTACATTGATACCCATGGCCGAGGCCATCTCGCGATCCTGCATTGAGGCCCTCACCAAAATCCCAAAAGATGTCCTGTAAAGGAAGAGCCAGAGACAGAGAAGGATGAGGATTGAGATAAAGGCAACCAATAAACGGTAACCAGGATAGTCAACGCCAAGGAAGGAGAGACTTACTGGCCAGGGATTGGAAATCTTCTTTGGAATCCCTCCATAGGTTCCGAGTGCAATCTGCTGGATAATGAATGAGATTCCCACAGTGGCTATCATACTACTTGAGTGATAACCCTCATATGGCCTTAAAATAAAACGTTCCATCGGGGCAGATATCAGAATAACAATGGCAGGAACAAGAATTAAGCTTAACCAGAAGTTACCAAGACTTGTCACCACATAGAAGGAGAGGACAGCCCCTGCCATGTAAAAATCCCCGTGTGCCATATTCACAATTCCCATCACTCCAAAGATGAGTGTAAGACCAAGAGCAATAAGGGCAATGATTAATCCCCAGATAAAACCATTGACGAATAAGAAAAGTATATCAGAAAAAATCTCAGGCAATATAGGAATTCCTCCTTTTTAATCAAAATCCCGTTTCAGAACAAATCTTAAAGTTAAAAAAGTATCCCTTTTCAAAAGATAGGGAACGGTTTAAAACCGTTCCCTAAAATTAGTTCATTATTAAAAATTGTTATTGATTTCTGTCCCACTCCGTCTATCTTTCTCTAAAGAATCGCTCTATTTACATTATAACGGTTCTTTGGAGTGATCGATCGAAGGAGGATAGGTAGCATCCTTTGCAGGGATTTTCGTCACAACCTTAATCTCACCCTTTTGTATCTGTTCAACATATAGACCTGTTATGGTTGCATGGTCCTCTGCCCTTATATATTTATCTCCTTGTGGAAATTCAAGGCTCTCCTTAAAAGACATCCCCTCCAGAGTCTTAATGACCTTTGGGGTATCTGCTTTATTCTTCCAACCACTCTTCTCAATCGCCATCTTTAAGGCAAAGAATGGTTCCCATACTGCCCAGTCATAGGCAAGAACAAAATATTTGCCTGTCCCGATCTCCTTTCCTTCAGGATCAACACCGATCAATTCTCTAAATTCCTTATTATACTTTGTATTGAGCCCTTCCAGACGTGTAGGATATGATGTAATGCAATATAGACCCTCTGCTTCAACTGCAATCTTTTTTGGATCCTGTGCTGAGATGGCATAGACTGCCCCGAGCTTCTTTATCTCAGGACGCACAGCATGGATATCCCTTATAAAGGATAGAAAATCTGAACCAAAGTTTGCAAAATATACAGCTTCTGCCTCCGAAGGTATACCTTTCAAATAGGGAAGCCAGTCACCTGTCCCGAGGGGCACCCTTATTGATTTGAGGACACTTCCTCCCCTTGGGGTAATATACCTTGCAAATTCAGTCTCGTTTGACCATCCCCAGGCAAAATTTGCAACAACAACAACCCATTTTTTCCCTATATTTTTAATGGCAAACTCCGCTGCCCCCTTACATTCCTGTGCAACATTCGTACAGCTCTGGAATACATACCTGTTGCTTTTCTCACCTGAAAGCTCAGCAGCCGCTGCACATGGGAAGTAAAGGGTCTTTAGCTCTTTCGCAATCGGTGCACAGGCAACCGCTACACCAGAACTATTTGAATTGAAGACAAAGTCTACCCTGTTTGTCTCAACTAATTTCCTGAATTTAAGGGCTCCAACTGAGGGCTTAGACTCTGTATCTTCAATAAAAAGTTCAACAGGACGTCCTGCAATACCGCCTTCTTTATTAACCTTCTTTACTGCTGCAAGCATAACCCTTTCATGAGAGTACCCATAGGCTGCAAGTCCTCCTGTCTTTTCCACCAAAAGTCCAATCTTTATGGGTTCTCCCTTTACCTGAGCGACTACCTCTTCCTCGTTCATACCAAACATAAGAACGAGTCCTAAAACAAACAATGAGATGATAGCAATTTTCTTCATGTCCTCCTCCTTTCTTATAAATTTTTTGTCTACCTAAATTGAGCGATTCTTATCCACCTGCGTAGACCAGCCTATGGCTGAAAGGCTTCTCTATAAAAATCGCTCAACTTAGTCCGATCCCTTTAATCCTCCTATTAATCTGTTACGGGTTCAATTGAAACTGTGGTGCTATAGTAAGCTGCCATATTCCCCTTATTTGAGAGAACATCTTCTGTTAGCTCATTGGCAGCACCACCCTTTTTGATCCATGTCCCATGAGGTACCACAACTGTATCATTTCGAACCCTATCAGAAAGATTTACCTCCGCAATTAATTTCCCAACCCTCGATCTCACAGATACTTTTGATTTATCTCCAATACCCTTCTCACTTGCAAGGTAAGGATTTATAAACAGCCGAACCTCTTCGGGATGTTCTTCCTCGAGGATTGTTGAATTTAACCACTTCTCTCCGAGAATGGTCAAGAGATGATAGGGATGTTCTTTCAATCTCTCTTCATAGAATGCCCCTGTAAATTCGAATTTTCCAGATGGTGTAAGGAATCTTTTATCCTCAAATGCAACCATAGGGGCTATTGGGCAGCGAATAGGTCCTTCCATTACCCTTTCTAAGCTAACACCCGCCATTTCCATGGGTTTAAGAAATCTCTTTAACCATTCTCGAGTGCTACCTGCCATCCCGTCACCTATCCCAATCCTTTCTGCAAGCTCCTGCATAATTTGTAAATCGGATTTACACTCTCCAAGAGGCTCTATGGCTTTATTCACAGGACCTATCCAGTTATGACCCCAGCTCACAACAATGTCTTCCTCCTCGAGGAAGGTTGTTGCAGGTAAAAATATATGCGCATGATCTGCAGTATCTGTTACAAAATGGTCTACCACAACGACAAATTCAAGACCTTTTAATGCCTCAATGACTTTGGCTGAGTTTGGACATGATACAACAGGATTTGAACAGTTAATCCATATCATTTTTATTGGTGGATCCTTTGCATTTAATATACCATCCCCCAGCGTGGGCTCAGGAATCTCCCTTCGATATCTCACAGACTCTGAAGCCGTAAGTTTCATATCGAAAAGCCTTCTTGTCTGAAATCCATGATTTACTCCGCCCCCTGACCTTCCTATATTGCCGGTCAGTGCCCCAAGGGCATCTATAAGGCGTATCATCTCAAAGCTATGAACCCATTTATTTATACCATATCCGAGGAATATTGATGATGGTTTATTCTCAGCGTATTTTAGGGCAAGCCTCCTTATATCTTCCTCACTGATATCACATTTTTCTGAAATCTCTTTCATTGAAAATGAATTTAGAAGATCATAATATTTCTCATATCCTGAAGTATATCCCTCTATAAATTTTTTGTCTATAAGTCCTGCCCTTATAATCTCTTTTGCCATGCCAATGGCAAGATAACCATCAGAGCCTGGACGGGGAGAAAAATGTTCATCACAGAACGAAGAGGTCTTGGATCTTAAAGGATCTATGAGGATGAGATGTGTCCCCATTTTTCGGGCCTCTTTAAGAATAGGGATATAATGGATTGAACTTTTTGCAGGGTCTCTTCCCCATATTAGAATCACCCTGCTATTTAAAAAGTCCTGCGGGTCATTTCCAAGCCGAACACCCATGTCGGCCTGTTGTGCAGCCATTACAGCTCCAGCACAAAGAGAACCTTTTGTTGCTGTCACTCCTCCAAGCAGATTAAAAAACCTTCTGACAAGATGTTTTGTAGCCCCCCATGAAGCACTTCTCTGAAAATGCATTATGGAAGTATTTCCATAATTATCTTTGAAGAATCTTAACCTTTCTGAAATTGTATCCAGGGCCTCATCCCAGGTTATTCGCTTCCATCCGCTATTTGTCCTTTTAAGTGGATATAAAACCCTGTTATTGCTATAAACTCTTCGGGGGTAATTATATAACTTTTTACATAAAAAGCCTCGGGTATGGCCATGTGAAGGATTACCTTTAAGTTCAATTAATCGACCATCATCAACATGAGCTAAGATTCCACAATTGTCCGGACAATCAAGCGGACATGTTGTGACAACTGTCTTTTTCACTCAGCTTTTCTCCAACGATCTTTTAATATTCACCTGAAGAAACTCTAAACCCTTCAAAACATGTTCCCGAGTCAGGTTCTCAGCAAGATCCTTATCCCGCTTTCTGATAGCATCAAAAATCTTTCTGTGATATCCGTATGAAGATAATAAATGCTTCTTATCATTTAAGGATCTGAAGCTATATCTATGAATCTGATTATTTAAACTCAAGATAATCTTTTTTAACCTCTCATGTCTGATAAGATTTATTGTGGCTAAGTGGAAAGAGTCATTTAGAGATTGATATTTTATTATATCTGGTGGATCCTTCTCAACACATTCTTTCATTCCTATAATGATCTTCTCAAGCTTCTTTATCTCCTTTTCGGTGATCTCATCAGTGGCCAATCGGCTTGCAAGCCCGTATAGTGCCATCTTTAAAGTATAGATTTCCCATAGGTCTTTTTCAGTAATCTGTGTAACAAATACGCCCCTTCTCGGATGTTTCTTTATCAAACCTTCTGTCTCTAAGATCTTGAAAGCCTCTCTGATAGGAGGTCGACTTATTTCCAGGCGAGCGGATACCTCTTCTTCCTTTATCCTCTGCCCTGGAGCTAACTCCCCTGTGACAATACATCTCTCTATAAAATCTTTAGCATAATCGACTACTGACCTAATCTTCATCTTCTTTTTACCAGAATGTATATTGTTTATTGTATACAAAATTTTTATTCTGTCAAGAGAAAATTTTTTAAGCACTGAAAAAGTCCATAAATTCCCCCCTCAGGCAGGCGAAGGCTTTTCCAACCCACCTCCCCAGTCTATAAGAATATTTTTTAATATCTAAATTGAGCGATTCCAGATTGTCATTGCGAACCAATCTCTCCAAAATTGTCATTCCGAGCGGAGCGAGGAATCTATGAGATTGCCACGCAATAACTGATCCGCCTTTGGCGGAAAGGCTTTTAGTAAAAAATCGCTCAATTTAGGTAAAAAATAAAAAACAACGTTAACAAAATAAAACATAACAATATGCTGATTCGCTAAATTTTTATAAAAATATAAAATGGTCAGCTTTACTTTACACTCTTGAAAATTTTATTTATTATATAACAAGAAAGCTAAATGTGTTATTTTGATTTTTAAAGAGAGGGGATAAATTAGAATTCAATGAAGGATCTTTTAAAAAATCTCACTCGCTTAAAGGAAATGGGAAATTCTGTGCCTGAAGGGGTTGTTGCCATCTATCTTTATGGTTCTTCGATCAAAGGAAGGCTAATGGCAGAGAGCGATATTGATATTGCGATTCTCCCATCTTACAGAACCACAGAGGATGAAAGGCTTATTTTAATCTCCAAAGTTGAAAGTATCGTTACCAAACTCCTTAGAGAAATCGATATCCGAAGGGAAGTGAGTATTGTCAATTTAAGGAATAAATTTTTGGCCCTTACCCTGCAATATGAAATTGTCACCCATGGCTTGCTCCTGTATGAAAAGGATAAAGTTGAGAGAATAGAATTTGAAAATGCCATCATAGGCGAATATTTTGACTTTATACCGTATATCAACCTATTGAGAAAGAGGAAATATGGATATCTACGCGAGAAAGTTTGATATAATAGATGAGTCTCTTAAAAAGTTATAATAGGATTGATGACTCAATTGTATACGGTTTTTTGAAGAGAAATCTACCTGACATTAGAAAATTGAGTTCGATTCTTAAGAAGGCGTGCCTATCATATAAAAA
>JBBITW010000023.1:0-28324 GCA_037440525.1 Deltaproteobacteria bacterium | reverse complement strand
CGGCTATTATTATTTTATGTTCAGTTCTACCTTCCATGGTTTCTTCCCTCTTTTTTGCATCGAACAATTATTGGACTGCAAATTGTAATATATTGTGATTTTATACCTATAACTTTGTATTGTCAAATGAATGTTTTGAGGTCTCTGAAAAAGTCCAGAATTGACTTGGGAGGTAGGGTTCCAAACCCTTCGAATGCGGACATTAAGAAGTTAAATTGCTTACAATCGTTTAAGAGAAAAACAAGCATTTTCAGGGTATTAATCAATGGTGCCATATTATTATCGGTATCCGCTCGAAGGCTTTTCCACCCCACCTCCCCAGTCTATAAGAATAATTTTTCAGAGCTCTCGTTTTTGATTGCTGAGATTTAGATAACGAAATAAACCTCAAGGATTTCTTATAATTTCAACCGTTCTTATTTTTTTATTAGAATCGCTTACTTTGTAAAAACCAATAATTGGTTTGAATATTAATGTTATATTGCTTATGGGTATGGAGATTTCTAAAATTTTGTAATTATCAACTTGATAATTATATACAATCGTTTATGGCAGGCCTGCAGCCGTCGATATAGGACTGATTGAGAAAGCACCGTTTTATCATTTCATTCTCGGCAATTTTCGATTATTTTTAACCTTTACCAGATGAGGGTTCGGCTTGCCCTACGAGAAATTAAACGAATCTCAAACGTAGGGCAAGGGCTTGTCCCTTGCCGAGGAAGGTAAAAATGGGGGCTCAGGGCTTTCAATATAACAAGTGGTGTGCAATACTCTGGCATGGCAAGACCATTAAGGATAGAATTTCAAGTGGTGGCGAGATTAAAAGTGAGCAGTTTATCCCATATCATCCAGATTTGAAGATGATGTTTAAAAAAAGATGGTATAGGGATAATCCGGGTCGTATTTCTCCTGGGGTTTCTTCTCCTTTTCTTTTAATTTGGCATGAGCGGCTGCAAGCCGTGCAATTGGGAGTCTCGGGACAGAACAGCTCACATAGGAGAGACCAATGGAGTGGCAGAATTCTACAGACTCCGGATGTCCCCCATGTTCACCACAGATCCCGATCTTCAGGTCAGGTTTGGTCTTTCTACCCCATTCGATGGTTATCATCATTAGCCTTCCTACTCCTTTTACATCCAGAACCTCAAATGGGTTATCCTGCAGTATCTTTCGTTGATTGTAGAGTGGAAGAAATTTGTTCTCAGCATCCTCCCTCGAAAATGAGAAGGTAGCCTGGGTAAGGTCGTTGGTTCCAAAAGAGAAGAAATCCGCCACTTCAGCCAATCTCCCTGCCCTCATACATGCCCTGACAACCTCGATCATTGTTCCAAATTTGAAGGAGATCTTTATTCCATACTCTTTTTCAACCTCCTTCTGCACCTTCTTTACGAGCTGGTAGACCCATTTTAATTCCTGTGCAGTGCAAACTTGAGGAACCATGATCTCAGGCTGAACATCTACACCTTCTTTTATAAGTTCTGCTGCGGCCTCCATTATAGCCTGAATCTGCATCTTATAAATCTCAGGATATGTGATACCTAATCTCACGCCACGATGCCCGAGCATGGGATTTACTTCCATCATCTCCTTTACCTTCCTTAAGGTCTCCTGTTCTTTTCTAATCAATTTCCTATCAAGCCTCTTCTCTTTAATTTCGACAATATCTACCATCATATGTTCAATTGGCTTTAGGGATTCACGAAAGGATGGGTCAAGAAACTTCATTGTCTCTGAAAGATTCTCCATGGCCGCAAATGCCCTTTCCATTTCTTCAAGCTTTCTCAATCCTGAAGCCACCTCCTCGGCTGATGGAAGGAATTCATGAAGTGGTGGATCGAGGAGTCGCACGGTTACAGGCAGACCTTCCATGGCCTTGAATATCTGTTTAAAGTCCCCTTTTTGAAGAGGGAGAAGTTTGGATATTGCCTCTGCCCTCTTTTCCTTTGTTCCTGCAAGGATCATCTCCCGAACTATAGGAAGTCGATCCACTGCATTGAACATCCTTTCCGTTCTGCAGAGACCTATACCCTCTGCACCTAACCTTCTTGCCCTGATTGCATCTTCTGGTGTGTCTGCATTTGCACGCACTCCCATTGTTCTTATCTCATCAGCCCATCTCAGGAGTGTGAGGAGATCTTCGCTGATTTCAGGATCTACGGTTGGGACCTCTCCTAAATATATTTCTCCCTTTGAGCCATCGATGGTGATAAAATCGCCTTCTTTTATACGGATGTTTCCCAGAGTGGCCTCCCTTGCCTTTATGTCGATTGATAATTGCTCACATCCTGAAACACAGGGTTTTCCCATACCCCTTGCGACCACAGCTGCATGGGAGGTCTTTCCTCCCCGGCTCGTTAAGATCCCCTGAGAGGCAAAAAAGCCATGGATGTCTTCTGGTTTGGTTTCCTCTCTTACGAGGATAACCTTTTGACCGAGTTTCCCAATTCTTTCGGCCTCATCTGCATCAAAGACGGCCTTTCCTGAGGCTGCCCCTGGAGAGGCAGGGAGGCCTGATGCAATAGGTTTGCCTTTAAAAGTTGGGTCTATCCTTTTGTGAAGTAACTGCTCGAGTTCATGAGGATTTAGTCGCATTACAGCCTTCTCTTTTGTAATAAGTTTTTCTGAAACCATGTCCTTAGAGGTCTTAACAATAGCCTGGGCGTTCATCTTTCCATTTCGAGTCTGAAGGATGTAGAGATTCCCCTTTTCAACAGTGAATTCGAAATCCTGAACCTCATGGAAATGCTCTTCAAGTACCTTTCTTACCCTTTCGAGTTCTCTGTAGATTTTTGGCATCTCTTTTTTCAACTCTTGAATTGGTTTGGGTGTCCTTATTCCAGCAACAACATCCTCTCCCTGGGCATTGACGAGATATTCTCCATATAGAATATTTTCTCCAGTTCCAGGGTCTCTGGTAAAGGCAACTCCTGTCAAAGAATCGAAGCCCATATTTCCAAAGACCATTGTGCAGACATTTACCGCAGTTCCATTTGCCATCTCAGGTGTGATATTGAATTCCTTTCTATAATCTATAGCCCTCTTTCCCATCCATGATCTAAAGACAGCCTCAATAGCAAGCCTTAACTGGACCATCGGATCATCTGGGAATGGATTACCAGTGCTTTTTTTGATCAGCGAGAGATATTCCTTACAGATATCCTTAAGATCGTCTGCATCAAGGTCTATATCATTCAAAATGTTTTTCCTCTGTTTTGTTTTTGAGAGGATGGAGTCGAATTCTTCATCTGGAACTCCCATGGCAATCTTTCCAAAGAGCTGTATGAACCTTCGATATGCATCGAAGGCAAATCTTCCGTCAGATGTAATCCTTATAAGTCCTTCGATGGTATCATCATTTAAACCCAGGTTGAGAATTGTATCCATCATTCCTGGCATTGATATTGCAGCCCCTGATCGAACGGAGAAGAAAAGTGGATTCTGAGAGCCTCCAAATACCTTTTTTGTCTTTTCCTCAATCTTTTTTATGCTCTCCTTTACCTCTTCCATTAATCCCTTGGGGAGTCTCTTTTTATTCTCATAATATTTGATGCATGCTTCAGTAGTAACGATAAAGCCTGGTGGAACAGGTAGGCCCATACGGGTCATTTCTGCAAGACCTGCCCCTTTTCCTCCAAATAGTTTCTTATTGGTACCATCTGCTTCTTCAAAAGAATATACATATTTTGGGCTTTTCATATTTTCCTCTCCATCTCTTTAATCCCCTTAATTTAACAGGGGAACAAATGGGGTTATTTGTATTCAGCTTAATCAGTTCATGCTCCTCTGAATCTTGGTTCACGCTTCTCGATGAAGGCGGCTATGCCTTCGAGAGAATCTGAAGTTTTACTTATAGCTGATATTGTCTGGGCCTCGTTTTCCATTTGAGATTCAAGAGATTCTCTCCAGCCCATATGTAGTAAACGTTTTACTGCTCCTATTGCCTTTGTAGGCCCTTCTGCAAGCTTATTTGCAAGGTCTTTAGCCTGAGGTATTAATTCATCTTCCGAAACCACACGGGTAACGATTCCAAGATCGAATGCCTCTTTTGCAGAAAGAGGGCGGTTTGTGAGGGTTAGCTCCAGTGCAGTCCTGAGGCCAACAATTCGTGGGAGAAAATAGGTCAGTGCACAATCAGGTGTCAGTCCTGCCCTTGTATATGCAACAATGAACCTTGAATTTTCGGCTGCTATTACGATATCACATAAACAGGCAAGGCTCATTCCAGCCCCAGCTGCTGCCCCCTGAACGGCCGCGATAACTGGAGGATCCATTCTTGTAAGGCGAGATATAGCAGAGTGGATATAGGCAGTTACTTCTTTGAAATGAAATGATAAATCATCACTGTGTGCCTTAAAATCCTTTAAATCACCTCCTGCGCAGAAGATCTTTCCCGCAGCAGTGATTAAAACTGCACGAACTGATGGGTCTTCATCACAACGTATTGCAGCATGCATAAGCTCCTTTGCCATTTCAGGGTTTAAGGCATTTGATGCCTCGGGCCTATTCAGTGTGATATGGGCTACACCGTTTTTAACTTCAAACAAGATTTCTTTATATTCCATTTCGAATCCTCCCTGTTATTTATTTGGACTAAAATTAAATTATAAATCTATTCTTTTTTTAACTCAGTTAGTAGATCCAATTCTTTCAGTTTCTCCTCAGTAGGTATTCCCTCTTCAGACCAGCCACGATATTCATAATATTCGCTGAGCATATGACCGAGAGGAGGGAGATTTGGTGTAATGCCTTTCCCAATTCGTTTAAAAGTGAGTGATCTAAGAGGAAGGGTATCGTCCTTACGACTTATACCCAGCCTCACATTATATAATCTTTTTAGATTAAAGATTCTTTCTCCGGTCTTCATAAATTCGTCGATTGTCATTTCTCTTCCTGTGACATCTTGAAACCAACCAAGTATATGGGTGAGTGTTATTCCTGAAAATAGAATGAACTTACAGAGTTTAAGGGAATCCATCATACCCATAAGGTTTTGGGTCTTTGCTGCAAGGATACCTTTCCCTTCGACCTGAAATCGATCAATTGGCTCTGGAATCCCAATTTCTGGAGCCTTTAATACCCTCTCAAATGTATGGGTCATCCCTGCGAGATGGCATGCCCCCCTTGATGATGTTGCAAAGCCCAATGCCCCTCCATTATATCCCCTCGGATCATGCGCTGGAAGTTCAAGGCCTTTAATGTGCATAGCAAACTCAATTGAATTCTTCCCCAAAATTTCGGAGGCCCTCTTCACCCCCTTCCCGAGTATTTCGCCAATACCTTCATTTTGAGCAATCATCTTTATCATTTTGATTAATGCATCTTCGCTTCCCCAGCGAAGTTCAATCCCACCTGTATCCTCCCTGGTGATTATACCTTTCTCATAAGCCTCCATGGCAAAGCCAATCACTCCTCCTGTGGTGATGGTATCGAGGCCGAAGCGATTACAGAGTTCGTTGGCGAAACAGAGGGCTTCGAGATTATCTATCAGGCAATTACTTCCAAGTAAAGCAAGGGTCTCATATTCAGGTCCTGCACCATCTACACCAGCATAGGGGCCATGACTTATTTTTACCTTTCTCCCACAACCTAATATGCAGGCATCACAAAAATAACGACCCTTTAATAAGGTTTCAGCTATGGTGAAACCATTTATCTTTGAAGCCGATTCTTCCCAGCGACCAATGAATTTCCAGTTCTGAAGTGGAAGGGTTCCCATTGCTTCAAAGAGAGAAAGTGACCCTGCTGTTCCATATTTCCTGAAATTTTCACCATTTTTTATGATATTAGGCCCATACTCTTTTGGTATTCTTCTTACACTATCAGGATTAAAAACTGGTATATCACCTTCACCATAAACGACGATTGCCTTCAGATTTTTGGAGCCCATCACCGCTCCCATCCCGCAGCGTCCTGCAGCTCTTCCATCCTTACCATCTGTCATTATAGCAGAGAATAGGACCATATTTTCGCCTGCCTGTCCAATGGCACTCACCACAGCCTTTTCGTCTGTTTCTCCCTTCAGGATCGGTTCTATTTCATATGTATCCTTTCCCCAGAGATGAGAGGCATCCCGAATCTCGCACCTACCATTCTGTATCCAAATGTAGACAGGTTTTTCTGATTTACCTGTGATTATGAGTCCATCGAATCCTGCCCTCTTTAACTGAGCTCCCCATGTTCCTCCGACATCCGATTCTCCAAATATGCCAGTGAGCGGAGATCTGGCCACAACTGCATGTCTGCCTGATAATGGAACCAAAGTTCCTGTGAAAGGTCCTGTCATGAAGATCAAAGGGTTTTGAGGACCAAGAGGATCTGTTTTCTCATCAGTCAGTTCATAAAGGAATTTGGCTCCTAAACCACTTCCTCCAATAAACTTATTGGCCCATTCCTCACTCAAATCATGGATATGAATTTTAGCACTTGAAAGATTGACACTTAAGACCTTACCGAGGTATCCTTTTTGCTCCATATAAACCCTTTCATAAAAGAGTCTCACAGACTGGGGAGGTGGGGTAAAAAAGCCTTCGAGCGGTTAGCTCTAAAAGTTTAGCACTAATGATTAATACCCTGAAAATGCTTGGTTTTCTTTTAAGCGATTGTTAGCAATTTAACTTCTTGGGATCCGCATTCGAAGGGTTTTTAACCCTACCTCTCCAGTCATTCCAGGACTTTTTCAGATGTCTCAATTTAAAGATTGACAGTTCATTTTGTTTTTTTTATGTTTTAATTATTATTATACATTCAAATATAGAAAATTGAAAACATATGATCATGTGGATAAAAAGCCCTTTCTTCTCAATTATATCTGCAATATATATAGCTGGAATCTTTTTAATCCCGAATCCAGATGTGGTTTCTATGGTATCTCCTTTTAACCCATTAAGTCTCCTCCATATTCCCTTATATGGAATTCTTACCATCCTTCTCTCACTATCCTTCATCCCCTTAAAATACGATGGGGAGGCCTTGATGATAAAACCTCTTTTTCTTTCAGGGCTTATAAGCCTTTTAGTAGGAATGGCAGATGAAATTTACCAGGCCCAATTACCTTATAGAAATGCCTCAATTACTGACCTCCTACTGGATTTAGTGGGAATTCTTTTCGCTATTATCATTAGAATTTTTCTTTTACTGAAAATAAAAAGAAAGAGATCAAATTTTCTTAAAACTTAGATTCTTATATGGGTCAGGAATTTTTTATTCATTCTATTGGGTAGTCTCCTGTCCAGCAATAGAGACATAGCTTGTCACGCGGAAGTCCTATCGCATTTACCATATCTTCAATCTTTAGATACGATACCAAATAATCCACTCATAGATCCTCCTGCTTATAAAACTTCTGAGAATCAATTTTAACCAATATATAGAAAAAAATAAATGAAAATTGTTAACCCATGTATTCTTTGAATGAGGTTTATTTCAACTTCGCAATGATTGGTATTGACTAATTTATCCGGGGTTCCATTGAACGATAAGGGCATCTTCATCCTCATAGTAATTTGGCACTACATCTACGAATTTAAAACCCAGATGGGAATAGAAGGCCTGAGCAACCTTGTTACTTCTCCTGACCTCTGCCCATATTCTCTTTGTACGGCTATTTTTCATTGCCCTCTCAATGAGCTTCGTCCCAATACCTTTTCTTCTATATTGGGGATGGACAGCGATGGAGATGATATGTCCCTCAGGAGAAAAGATGATATAACCACAAATCTGATCTTCTTGTGTATTGATATAGACCAAAAATGTTTCAGGATATAGAATGTGAAGATTTAGAAAAGTTACCCTGTTATATGGAGACTTGGGGAAGGATTGGTTTTCTATCTGGAGAATCTTTTCGAGATCAATTAAAGAGAATGGTCTTATCATCTATATTTCTTTATACCCACAATTATGGAAGCGATGCCCGAGGTCAGTTTTTTAATGTTTAAAATTTCCAACCCATGCCTTTCCATAATCCTTCCATAATCTTCAGCATTTTGGAACTGGATTACAGATTGAGGCAAATATGAGTATGCTCCTCTGTCTCCTGAGATGAGTCCACCTATAAAGGGCAGAATCATTTTAAAATATATTGGATATATCTTTTTCATCAGACCATTTGAAGGAAGGGTAAATTCTAAGATGACAACCTTCCCCTCCTTCCTGGTTACCCTTTTCATTTCAGAGATTGCAAGATCTTTGTCGAAAATATTTCTTAACCCAAAGGCTATAATTGTAGCGCTGAAAGTATCTTCTCGAAAAGGAAGGGCCAATGCATCTCCAAGGCTTAAAGAAATAGAATTGGAGAGACCTTTTTTTTGCAACTTTTTATAAGCCCTTTTGATCATATGTCTTGAAAAATCAATTCCCAGAACCTTCTTTCTATGAGTATCTTGATGGATAATCTCTATGGCCAGGTCTGCGGTTCCGGTTGCTATGTCGAGTATCCAACCATCGAGTCCCAGAAGTTCATGTGCTGCCATTTTTCTCCAGTAAATGTCACTCCCAAAACTTAGAACATGGTTCAGCATATCATAAGTAGGTGCGATACTGTTAAATAAATTTCTAATTGATTCAGGATTGAGATTATAGGTTTCCATAAATTCTTGGAAATTATACCAGAAGAGTCATTAAACAGCAATTGACATCCTTTTTTATTATGGTTTAAAATGTCTTATAGTTTTAAAGGGATTTAAAATAGATGAGAACTCTAATAATTTTGGTTATTTTAATCATATTTTTTTTATCACCTGTTTATGCCGAGATGTATAAGTGGGTCGATGAAAAAGGGACCCAGCATTTTACTGATGATATTTCCAACATACCTGAGAAATACCGTTCTGATGCTGAAATAAGAAAATCCCCCAAAGAACCTCCTGTTAAGGAGATTAAAGAAAGACCTTCCTCTTATTCCCTTCCTAAAAAGCCATCTGAAGAGGAGGCAATAGAGGTTCGTCTTATACGGAGACATGAGTTACTTTTAACCGAAGTTGTGCTCAACGAAAGGGTGAGGGAATATTTTGTCGTGGATACGGGAGCCAGTTTCACTCTTATAAGTCGACAGATTGCAAATCAACTTGGGATTGTAGTTGACGAAAATACCCCCTTCATCAGGGTTTCCTCAGTAAGTGATGTCCTTCTTACCCCATTGGTTAATCTGAAATCGGTTCGCGTTGGTAAGGCAGAGGTCAATGATATAGAGACCCTCATCCATAATATGCCCAATTATCAGGGTTTGTTAGGGAATTCCTTCTTGAATAAATTTAGGGTAACGATTGATTCTCTAAACAATAGGATGATACTTGTTCCCATGCAGGGATTATCATCACCTGAACGTCCTGGGGGATATGGTCGTGATTATTGGGTAGGGCAGTTCCGTTTTTATCTTCGTAATCTTGATGAGTTGAAAAGATTAAAGACTATTTATGAGAATCGAGGACTTCGCTCAGAGACAGCCCGTATTAAAAATGCCATCCGCTATTTTGAAAATCAATTAAACGAACTCGAGCGCAGGGCATCGCTCGCAGGAGTCCCCCGAAACTGGAGAGAATAGACTCTTTATCAGATGATGTATCATATGAAGAGATAGGCTGATTAGGGTGTATAAAGCACAACCAACAATTTGGCCTCTTCGTCGCTTAGATTACGGAGTTTATGGGGGATTCCTGAATCGAAGTGAATGGTCTTGCCTTTTTTCAGAATATTTTGATTTTGACCCACCCTCACCTCCACCTCTCCTTTCAGGACATAGATGAATTCCTCCCCTTCATGACGATACTCAACCATCTTGTGGTCTTTTTTAGGATCGATACTAACAAGAAATGCCTTCATGTGTTTGTTTTCTGCATCTGGTGTCAGGGTTTTGTAAGCATATGACTGTGTCCGTTTGTAGAAGCTTTCCCTTCTCTTTTTTTCCAGGGTCTCCCTCTCCTCGGCAGAGAGGAAAGAACCCGAATCAACAGAGAGGGCTTTTGAAATCTGAATTACCGCTGCCACCGGAGGGATGATCTTTCCCTCTTCAATATCCTTTAGATATCGATTAGAAAATCCTGTCTTTCGGGCTAAAGTTTCAAAGGAGATATTTCTCAACTCTCGAAGTTCCTTCATCTTTGTCCCGAAGGATTTCTCATTCAATTTCTTTTGTGACATATATCCTCCTTGCTACAAGCATTTATGACTCCATTATATTCGCAATTTTATTTTTTTCAACTTATTTTTAAATTTGCTCTTTAGGTTATTTTAATTTCATTATATAATTATTATAGGTCTGAAGATGAGTCAATGGGTAAAGGTTGGAATTATAGAAAACCGATTTGAAGGGGATAGGGTATCTCAAGCACTAAATGAAGCAGGGATCCCATTTATAATGAAATCCTATCTTGATACGGCATACAACGGTCTCTACATTCCCCAGAAAGGGTGGGGATTGATTTTGGTTCCAAAGGATTTAAGGGAAGAGGCGGAGAAGGTCATTTCGGAAGTAAAAAGGGTTTTTAGAGAAGAGGTGTAAGATGGTACCAGGATTGATTGGAAAATCTGAAATGGTAGTAGGAGAAAATGACCTGGTTAGTGGTCTGGGGGATATAAAAATAGATGTTCTTTCTACACCGAGGTTGATTCAGCTTATGGAGGGAGCAGCCATAGAGGCTATCCGGAATTTTATCCCCTCTGATAAGGTTAGCCTTGGAACATATGTAAAGATGAAACATCTCTCCCCAACACCCTTTGGGATGAAGGTAACAAGTCATGCACTTCTTAAAAAGGTTGAAAAAAATCGTCTTCTCTTCTTAGTTGATGCCTATGATGAAAAGGGAAAGGTGGCTGAAGGGGAGCATGAGCGAATAATCATTGAGAAGGAAAGATTTCTTCAAAAAGTAAAAGAAAAGAAGGGTTTGAAATGATTCCTTTCTCTTTTTACTGGGATACTCAAAGACAATGGATAGGTCTTAAGTGGGATGGATTATTCTCAATTTATAGGGAAAGGGGAGGAAACTTTGTAAAGATATTTGGATTAAGATTTCCTCTTCCAGTTAAAGAGAGAAAGATTCGTTTTCAGATGCAATTTTTGTCTTTAAAGGATATTTATTCTTTTATATCAAAATTGAGAATAAGAAAGGCAGATGTTGGAATATCCTATCCCGACCCAGTGATTAATGGAATTCTCTATGGACTGGCAGGTGCATTGAAAATGGATGAAGGGAGAGGAAGAGTCAATCTTAGAATTAATTTTTTAGGCAAAAATTGGTTTCGAGGTGAAATCACACTTTCTTTGCGGGTGATATTTTATTCTCTAAAGAGATGGATTGCTTATAAAAAAAGGAGGTGAAAAATTATGGAGGCAACAGATTTAATCAAGACACTTTTGGAAGGGTTTAGAGCGGTTGCTAAGACAGAGACAATTGTTGGAGAAGGGATTAAGGCACAGGAATTTACCATTCTTCCTGTTTCAAAGATCTCCCTGGGTATTGGTGCAGGTGCAGGGGCAGAACAGATAAAGACTTCAGGCGGTAGTGGTGGGGCAGGAGGTGGGGGAATATGCGTAGAGCCAATTGCCTTTTTGGTGATCAAAGAGGGTGAGGTATCTATTCTCAATCTAAGAAGAATGCCAGCAATGATAGAGACACTATTTGGCAAGTTCCCTGACATGGTGGAGAAGGCAGTAAATATAGTTAGAGGTAAGAAGAAGGAGGGGACATAAGAAGATGGGGAATGGATGAAGCGATTTGAAATCCTTGACCATACAGCAGATATTGGCCTCATTGTATATGGTGAGAATCTGAATGGACTTTTTAAGAATGCAGGTGAAGGCCTTTTCTACATTATCACAGATTTGAAAAGGGTTAGGCGAAGGGAAGAGAGAAGGGTTGAAATTGGAGGAGAGAGTTTAGAACGTTTGATGGTGGATTGGTTAAGTGAGCTCCTCTATCTCCATGATGTAGAGAATCTCCTTTTCAGCAAATTTGATGTAGAATTTGTTGGGGAAGAGGGGTTGAAGGCAAGGGTGAAAGGAGAAACATTCAAAGAAGGGAGGCATATTATAAAAACAGGTGTTAAGGCAGTGACCTATCACCAGATTAAGGTGAAAAGAGAAGATAAGGTTTGGAAGGCACAAATCATCTTTGACCTCTAAAGAGGTTAATCTGGTTCATAGTATTAAGGATAAGGTGATAAATATGGTGGAGGAAAGGATTAAAGTTCAGAAGATAGATGATTATCGATGGAAAATCCCACGTGAAGGTAAGATGAGAACTGATGGAATAATTTATGCAGAGGAGCGAATGCTCGAGGATATTAGAAAAGATCAGAGTATTTTGCAGGTTGCTAATGTGGCATGGTTACCAGGTATCGTAGGGAATTCTTTGGCAATGCCTGATATCCATTGGGGTTATGGTTTTCCAATCGGAGGTGTGGCTGCATTTGATATTAAAAACGGAATAGTTTCCCCTGGTGGGGTAGGCTATGATATCAACTGAGGGGTAAGACTCATGCGCTCAGGTCTGAGTCGCGACGAGATTAAAGACCATGTGAGAGAATTGGTAAATGCCCTTTTTATTAATATACCTTCAGGTGTTGGTTCACATAGAAAGGATTTAAAACTTAATCGAGAAGAGGAAAGAAAGGTTTTAAGAAAGGGAGCCAAATGGGCAGTTGAGAATGGTTTTGGGAGTGAAAAGGATCTCGAGCATATTGAAGAGAATGGTTGTATTGATCGAGCCAATCCTGAAGATGTTTCTGAAAAGGCTATGGAGAGGGGTAGGGCACAACTCGGGACTGTGGGTTCAGGGAATCATTTTGTTGAAGTTGGCTATGTGGCAGAGGTATTCGATGAGACTATAGCCCATAAATTGGGGCTATGGAAGGATCAGGTTACAATTCTAATTCATACAGGTTCAAGGGGTTTAGGACATCAGGTTTGTGATGATTATATCCGTGTCATGATGGATGCTTCAAAAAGATACGATATTGAACTTCCAGATCCTCAGCTCTGTTGTGCTCCAGTCTCCTCATCTGAAGGGGAGCGATATCTTTCAGCCATGGCATGTGCGGCGAACTTCGCATTTACAAACCGTCAGATGATCACCCACTGGGTCAGGGAGACATTTGAACAGTTTTTTCGAAAAAGTCCGAAAGATCTGGGTTTGGATTTAATATATGATGTTTGCCATAATATTGCTAAAATTGAGACCCATCTCTTAGATGGGAAGGAGATGAAGCTCTGTGTTCATAGGAAAGGTGCTACAAGGGCATTTCCTCCTGACCATAAGGATCTTCCTGAGGCTTATAGATCCATTGGTCAACCTGTCCTGATCCCTGGTGACATGGGAAGGTGTTCTTATGTTTTGGTGGGAACTCATAGTGCAATGAAGGAGACATTTGGTTCTACATGTCATGGGGCAGGGAGATTGATGAGCCGCCACCAGGCTATTAAGGCGGCAAAGGGTAGGGCGATTGCAAGAGAGTTAGAAGAGAAAGGGATTATCGTGAAAGGTGCAAGTCGTGGGACAATTGTAGAAGAGATTCCAGATGCATATAAAGATGTCAACGATGTAGTAAACGTTGTTCATCGAGCAGGTATCAGCAAAAAGGTTGTAAAGCTTGTTCCCATGGGGGTCATCAAGGGATAGTAATCAGAAAACAAAACTTCCCTAAGATATGAGAAAACGCATATGAAAATTCTTGCTGTTGATATTGGTGCAGGTACACAGGATATTCTCCTTTTTGATTCAAATAAGAAGATAGAAAACTGCATAAGCCTTGTTTTGCCCACTCCATCTAAAATCTTCTCAGAAAGATTGAAGAAGATCAAAGGGGATGTATATATCCATGGCGATACAATTGGGGGAGGTTCTATTGGAAGGGCAATCCTCAGACACCTTGAGAATGGATATCGTGTAGTAATGGAGGAATCAGCTGCCTACTCTATCCGTAACGACTTAGATGAAGTGAGGTCGATGGGAATTGAAGTAGGAAGAAAACCTGAATCTGATGGATTTATTGAATTAGAGATCTACGAAATCGATTTAAAATTACTCAGAGATTTCCTCCTCCATTTCGGGGAAGATATGGAGGTAGATGTAATTGCTATAGCAGTTCAGGACCACGGTGTTTCCCCAAAAGGTCTTTCAGATCGTGCATTTCGTTTTGACCAGATAGAGTCAATGTTAAGAAGGAATAATCAGCCTGAGTCATTCCACTTTTTAGAGGAATCTATCCCAGAGCATTACCTTAGGATGAGGTCAGCCATTAGAGCAGTAAGAAGGAATTCTTCTGCACCCGTTTTGGTAATGGATACTTCTTTCTCTGCAATTTTGGGCTGTATCGATGAGGTAAAAGGCCCTTCTCTTATAGTAAATGTAGGAAATGGACATACCATCGGAGCTCTACTGGTGGAGGGGAAGATACAGGGGATTTATGAACACCATACTCACAGGTTGGATCCCAAGAAGCTGGAGAACGACTTAAGATTGTTTCTTAAAGGAGAGCTTAAAAGGGAGAAGGTCTTTGAGGAAGATGGCCATGGGGCAGTAACCCTGGCACCCTTTTACGGGGAGGTAAGGGTTATTGTCACCGGTCCAAACCGAGATATTTTTAAGGGAACCAAATTCAATTTTGTTTTTGCCTCTCCCGGAGGAAATACAATGATGAGCGGGCCGATTGGTTTGGTCAAGGCATCGCAGTATAGATTTGGAACCAAATCTACATAGGAAATATTATCTTTTCAGGTTATAAGAGAAATCATTTTATCAAAGTGGGAAGGGGAGATTTAATGGCAGGGAAGATTTATTACTCTTTCTTTGATTCATCGTTTTTAAAAAGGGTCTTTGTTGCTTCTTCAGAGAAAGGGATATGCATGGTAGATTTTCACAAATCTGAGGAGGAATTTTTAAAGAGGTTAAAGAGACGCTTTCATGGAGAGGTTATCAGAAATGATAGAAAGAATAAGGATGTATTATTACAGATAAAAAAATATCTGAGGGGTGAACTTAAGAAATTTTCCTGCAAGCTGGATTTAAGAGGAACCCATTTTCAAAAGAAGGTTTGGTTAGCGTTAAAAAATATTCCATTCGGTCAAACTCGATCCTATAAGGAGATTGCAAAGGCTATTGGTCACCCCAAAGCCTATAGGGCAGTGGGAAATGCCAATGGGAGAAATCCCATACCATTAATTATCCCGTGCCACAGGGTTATTGAGTCAAACGGTGGTTTTGGAGGCTTTGGCCATGGGGTATGGTTGAAAAGAAAATTAATAAATTTTGAAAGGACTCATGGGATTTGAGGAATTTTTAAAAGAGTCTTCACATATTATTGGTCTTCAATGGCGACCATTCAGAAGGAGGGGAATTAGGAGGAAGATCAAGCGCAGGATAACTGAGATTGGCCTTTTTAGTTTTGAACAATATCTATCAAGATTTAAAGAGAGCGAGCAAGAGCAAAACTACCTTTCAAAAATACTTACCGTTACGATTTCAAGATTTTTCAGAAACAGGGATGTGTTTCATATCATAGAGAGATATGTTATTCCAAATCTAATTAATAATAGAAAAGAAGAAAGCCTGCGATTTTGGTCAATTGGTTGTGCAAGTGGTGAAGAACCCTATAGCCTTGCATTGTTGTGGAAAAGTTCGATAAAAAAGATATGGCCAAAGATAAATTTTTCTATTATAGCTACGGACATTGATGAAAATATGCTTGAGAGGGCAAAAAAAGGACAATATAAAAAAAGTAGCCTGAGGGAATTGCCAGAGGAGATAATCAGAGATTTTTTTAAAATGGAGAATAATCTTTTTCTCCTTGATCAAACAATCAAAGAGGCTGTGGAATTTAGAAGGCATGATATACTTCGTGAAGAGCCGTATGAGGAAATGGATGTAGTTCTTTGTCGTAATCTGGCATTCACATATTTTTTAAAAGAGTCTCAGAAGGAGGTTTTAAGAAAGATAGGATCAGTCTTAAGAAGAGATGGATATTTGATAATTGGGAAGGATGAATATTTGCCACCTCAATTTCCCTCAATTTTTATTCCCGTATTTAAAACTGAAAAGATTTATAGAAGATTAAGTCTTCCTTCGAGAGCTCTTAAAAAGTGCTGAAATGACTGGGGAAGAATTGTTGAAAACCATATAGGAGAGAATTATAATTTTTATTAAGGGGTAAGGAGTATGCCAAAGCTTAATCTTATGAGATTATCGGATAGAGATCTGGACTTTTTAGTTGAGACAGTCCACCCTGAGGTGATAGATAAACTTCGTTTAAAACAGATACTAAAGGAGGATGAAGATTTTAGAAAAACCTTTATTGAGGATGAGAAGGTTTTCAGGAGGATAATGGATGATGAGGAGATTTTTCTTAAGATTTCGCCTGCCCTTTTTTTTGAAATATTACTCTGTAAGACCCTTAAAGATATGAAGGAAGTGGGCTATACTATAGAGAAGACAAGCACTATGAAAATTCCAGTTTTTGATACAAAGAAGGTAGTGGATCTTTTTCACAATAAATTCATTCTGGATTATTTGGCCCATATGCTTTCATCCTTCATAAAAGTTGAGAATTACGTCATATGGATTAAAACAAAGGCAGGTGTTTTCGAAAGGATACAATTCAACGATCTGGATATCTTTAGTCTTATGGCATTATGTGAAGATGTAGAGGAAGAACAGAGACTTGGATTTTACAAAAGGATTGCTGATATCTGTCTTTTTATATTAGGTATCTTTCCCGACTATGTTGAATATGACTATCGGTATCCCTTCTCTAAACATCTGAGGCCCCAATTCTACGGGAAGATGAGGATCAGTCCTGAAGAATATGAGAGGGAAGGACAGAGGTTTTATCGATTAGCTTCAGAACATAAGACAGCCCAAGAGCTGGGCCTTTCAGAGATATTCAGTGCACTTTATGAAAATTTTGAGAGGGCCAAAAAACCATTGAATTTTATTTCGGAGCATTACCTCTCTTATAGAAGACATAAATTATTTTGATCTCTTTAGCCACCGTCTTCTCTCTTCCTCTCTTATCTCTTGTCTCAATAGCTTACCCAATTTGGATTTAGGTAACATATCCCTGAATTCAATGTAATCAGGGATTTTATAAGGGGCGAGTTTTTCGCGACACCACTTGATTAGTTCGGATGAATTTACCCCTCTTGTTCCTCCTTTCAATACTACGATAGCCTTTATCAACTCACCGAAATCTGGGTTTGATAGTCCTATAACGCAAGCCTCTTTTACTGCACGGTGGCTCTGCAGTACAGTTTCAATCTCTGATGGGGAAATTCTGTAGCCTTTGTACTTTATCATATCCGCACTTCTGTCAATATAGAATAGTTGACCATTTTCATCCATCCGAACATAATCTTTTGTCAGGTGCCATATCCTTCCATCCATTTCGATAAAGCATTCAGATGTTTCATCGGATTTATTCCAATAGCTCGTCGTTTGGTATTCAGATGAAACCATTAGCTCACCTATATGATTTACAGGTACATCCCTTAAACTATTAGGGTCAACCACCTTTATCTCTCTTGATGGTAGTGGAAATCCTATACTACCTTGCTCAGGGAATTGGTCCAAAGGACTAAGGGTTACGCTACCAGTTTCAGTTGTTCCATAGTTTTGGAGCAATGGGATATGGAATCTTTCATACCATTTTGCCAGAAGCTCGGATGGGAGGACATCACCTCCACTCCAGCAATATTTCAGTGAACTCAGGTCGTAGGAACTAAGCCTTTCATTTCCGAGGATCATGCGATATAGGGTTGGAACACCCACTAATATAGTCACCTTATGGGTATGGATAGTATTTAAGATTGCTTCCACCTGAGGAAATGGCATCACAACTACGCTGATCCCTTTTCCTAATCCCAAACCAAAAACAGCCTCTTGCCCCATCATATGGAAGAGAGGTATAGCTACAAGGAGGACATCGTTTCCTCCCTCTAATATATGATTTTCAGTTAATTTTCTAAAGTCATTAAGGGTGGATAACATTTTGGCATGTGAACTGGGGACACCTTTAGGAAACCCTGTTGTTCCACCTGTATAAAGGATTGAGGCGAGGTGTTCTTCAGGGATTATGGTCATTTTGAATGGATGTTCTGGATGAATTTTTATTAATTCTTTAAATAGATATATCCCATTTCTCTTTATTATTTTTCCTTTTGGAATTTTATCTATTGCCCTACCTATCATCCGCTTCCACCATGGGATTAAATCTGCGATGCCGGTTACAATAATCCTCTTCAAATCAGTATTATGGGATACCTCCATAATGTAGCGGAAATTTGTATCATGGCAGATAATCGTCTCAACTTGACAATCCTTTATAATATATTCAAGCTCAAAGGGGGTAAATATAGGAGAAACAGGAACAGGTATGGCACCAATCTCCTGAACTGCAAAGTATGAAATAATAAATTGAGGTGAGTTCCCGATATAAAGCATAACCTTATCGTTTAACCGAATACCTAAATTAAATAAGGCAGAGGAAAATCTTCTTACCAAATCCCTTAATCTTGAATATGAGAATTTTTCGCCCAGAAAGAAGATGGCTGTTTTTTGAGGATATTTATCACATATGTTTTCTATTTCGGTAAAAAGTGTAGTTTTTTCAAATTTGGTTTTGTTCATAGAATATCAGATATTTTTAGGATTGATTTCCTATCAAGCTTCAAGATAAGCTGCCTTTATATGTGGGTTATCCATAAGTTCTTTTCCTGTCCCGGATAAGACTATAGACCCATTTTCCATGACATAACCCTGATCAACTATGGGAAGAATGGGCTGGGCATATTGTTCTGTTATCAGAATTGTAATCTTTGCCTCTTCTTTGATCTTTTTAATTGCCTCTATCAGTCTTGACTGAATTGCCGGGCTAAGCCCCATGAGAGGTTCATCAAGGAGCAATAGTTTTGGTTGAGCCATCAGAGCCCTTCCAATAGCAAGCATCTGTTGTTCCCCACCACTTAAAAAACCACCATTTCTATTTTTTAGGTTTATAAGGGCTGGGAATAGATTAAATACATACTCGAGTGTTTTTTTCATTTCATGGCGTTTTGCCAGGTAGCCACCTATCTTTAGATTTTCAAGTGCACTGCTTTCAGGAAAGATGTGACGTCTTTCAGGGCATAGGACAATCCCTCTTTTTGTTCTTTCGGTAGGTTTAATATTTGTGATATCCTTTCCCATAAATCTAATTTCTCCGATTATTGTTATAGTCTCCCCGCCCCTCATAATCTCTGTTTTTTTCATATCGAGTATAATTCCAGAAATGGTATACATCAGTGTTGACTTGCCTGCACTGTTTGGACCAAACACTCCAGTTATTTTTCCTTCCTCACATCTGAGGGTAGCATTATTGAGTGCCAATGCATTCTCATAGAAAACCATTAGATTTTCAACTTCAAGCATTATTTTCTGTCACTCCCATATAGGCCTTTTTAACGATTTTACTTTTGATAATCTCTTCCGGAACATCCTCAGCAATCTTTTCTCCAAAATTCATCACCATCACCCTGTTGGCTAATTGAAAAAGCTCCCTTACTCTATGTTCGACCATGATTATGGTTACACCATTCATCTGGAGTTTCTCAACATTGGGAATAATTGCTGTTACCTCACTCGCACTTAATCCCGAAAATAGTTCATCCATTATAATGATTCTTGGTTTGAGGGCAATACATCTTGCCAACTCGAGGCGTTTGAGGTAACCCTCTGAAAATGATGAAGCAGGTTTATACGGGACATGGGCATCGCGCTCAAATCCCATTTCTTCTAATATATCCAGAGCGACAGCATCTCTATCTCCCAGTTTTCCTCCAACCGAATGGATAATCCTCGAAGAATATAATGGCACTACAAGGTTTTTCATTGCTGATAGGGAGTAATAGGGTTTGGGAATCTGGAAGGTTCTGACAATGCCAAGGCCGGCGATTTCATAGGGTGGTAATCCTGTGAGTTTTTTCCCCTCTGAAAAAATCATCCCTGAATCAGCCTTTACAAAACCCGTAATGATATTTACCAATGTTGTCTTCCCTGAGCCATTTGGACCGATTATTCCAAAGATTTCACCCTTCAGGACTTCAAATGTCACATGATTTACAGCCCTTACTCCACCGAATGATTTAGTAACTTCCTTGACCTGGAGAATGATCTCTTTATTCATATTTCAGTCCAGCGTTCTGTTTTATGGTATTTTCTCTCTAAGTAGGGGATTAAGCCTTCTGTCTTGAATATCACAAGCCCTGCCAAGATGAGACTATAAAAGACCACCCTTAATGGTCCAAAGGCCCGAAGCATCTCTGATAATGGGGAAAGTATGATAGAGCCGATAACAGGTCCAACCAGAGTTCCAACTCCCCCAACAACAGTTGCAGCAATTGGAAATATTGAAAAATCCAGAGCGAATAGGGATAAACCAACCCACCCATAAAGATGAGCAAGATAGGCCCCAGCAAAGCAGCCTATAGCTGAACTTATAAATACAGCAATGGTCTTATACCAGGTAATATTTATATTCGAGGCCAGAACAGCCTGATCATTATCCCTTATGGCACGAAGGACGATGCCAAAGTCCTCGTTCACCAACCTTCTTAAACCGAAGGTGAAGATAAGGGTCATAGGAATAATCAAATAGAGTTCTACCCACATATTTGGAAATGTATCAAGCCCGGGTATACCGTCTGTTCCCCCAAAAATTTCCAGGGCTTGAATTACCCTTGCAAAGAGCAGTGGATACATCAGGCTCACAATGGCAAAATAGATACCCCTTATGGGTAGACATGGAAGTAAGAAAAGGGTGCATATCAATCCTCCGACAATGGTAGCGATGGGTATAGTTATTAAAAGTGGAAGTCCAAATGCTGAATTTAGAATACCTGATATATATCCACCAACTCCTGTAAATAGAGCTCCCCCCAAACAGACAATCCCCACAAAATTTGAAAGGAAATCGAAGATTAAAGCCAGAAGTGCAAAGATACAGGCAATTATTATGATTTTCTGCCAGGACATGGAGGGCAAAATGAGTGGGATAATCATCATCCCGATGATAAAAAGCAATTTAGGAAATAAGACATATAAGATTCCCCTCCATGAGGAGATGGCATAGATGCCTTCAGTTATTATTTTTATACCACGATCTATTCTTTCTCTACGCCGAATTTTTTCGCTCAATCTCTATACTCTCTCCTCAAGTGCTTTTTGTTTTCCAAGTAGTCCAGAAGGCCTAAGTATTAAGGTGATGATAATGAAAAGCAGAACAACAACCATTTGCCAATGGGGACCTATAAAGGCTGCTGTCAATATTTGAGCGAATCCTAAAAGGAATGCCCCGGCAAGGACACCCATCCAGCTCCCAAGTCCTCCAATGATACAGACAGCTATGGCATTTATTAAAACCATGTATCCGGTCTCGACAGTAATATTTCCTAATGGAAGAATTATAACTGCAGCCACTCCAGCCAGTGCGGAACCTATTGCTAATGAAATGACTGCAGTTCTGTCAGGTTCTATTCCAGACATCATGCTTGCATGTTTGTCTTGAGCGATTGCCCTAAGAGATAAGCCTATTTTTGTGTGGTGGGTAAAAAGCCAGAGGGATAGCATCACTATCAAACCGATAATTATGATGATTATTCTCTGCCAGTCAATCACTACCCCTCCAATATTTATTGAACCTTTTATAAAAGGGGGAAGCATGTAGACTTCGCTTATGAATCCCCTCCATCGGAACAACTCCATGATAGCAATGCCTATTGCTAAAGAGGCAATGATTTCAGAAGCAGGGAGGCCTTTTACACGAATCAGAAAAAAGCGATAAATCCCGGCACCGATGAGGGATACTATAATAATGGAGAGTAATATAGATATCACGTAGTTTATTCCCACACGATTTAGAAAAAGCCATGTTGTAAATCCAACCAATATATACAATGCTCCGTGGGCAAAGTTAGCCAGACGGCTAACCCCGTAGACAAGGGCAAAGCCGCTGGCAAGTAATGCCAGGATGACGCTATTGACAAGCCCGAATATAAGTATATGCATCTCTTTTAATATTTACCCAATTAGAAAGCCTCACAGCACTGCTGTGGGGTGATGATAAAATTCATCACTTCATCCACGGGGGGAGTTCTAAACTTCTCGTTGCTATTTTATCTGGGAAAACAATAGCTCTTCTCCCTTCTATCCATTGGGCCCACATTCCTACGGCAGTCTCCTTCGGGTCGCCGTTTTCAATAATCTGGTGGTTTGAGGGATCAAACCTTACTCTGCCATAAGTTCCCATCATATCAGTCTTTTCAAGGGCTTGAATAATCAAGCCTGGATCAATACTCTTTGCCCTCTCAATTGCATCCTTAAGTATGTAGACAACAGTGTAACTTGTGGATGTCCATTCTGATCGTGGCTCTGTTGCATACTTTTTCTTATGATTCAGGACAAAATTTTCACTCAAAGGAATTGCCTTTGTAGCTACTGATCCTGCCTTTGCATAAAGCACAATAGCGTAGGCCACCTTACCATCTGTTGCCTTCCATGTTCCTTCGTCCTGAAGGGCATGAATGTAGCCAATAGGTAGTGCAGGGACCTTCATATCGTACCACTGTTTCATTAAGATGGAGACCTCAGGCATATCGAACCATGGGATTAGAAACTGAACACCACCTTCCTTAACTTTTGAGAGACCAACAGAGAAGTCAGTTGTCCCTGTTGGGTATACTTCGTGGCCTATGATTTTCCATCCCTTCTTTTCTAAGCCATCTTTCAGGGCCGAACCTGCGGCCCTTGCATGTGCCACATCCTGAACCATTATGAATGCCTTATCAAAACCTTTTTTAACCTTTATGGAATCAAAGGTTTTTATTGCACCTTCAATCATTGGGACAACACTTCCAGTGGTTCTAAAGCAATATTTATATTTATTGTAATTTTCTGCTATCCGCTTGTGATAGGCAGGGCTTAAGACACCTGCTGATAGAATTGATACAGTTTTATGTTTGGATAATACATCCATGGCTGCCAGTGCTGCCTCTGATCGTATAGGGCCTCCAACAATAAAATTTGCCTTTTTCTCAAGGATTAATCTTTCTGTTGCAACAAGGGCCTCAGATACAGGGACACCTGGTTCAAGGTCACGGGTATCCATGATCTCAAGACGGAAAGGTCGCATCGAACCGGCTACATTAACTCCTCCCTTGGCATTAATTTCTTCTACAGCAAGTGTGATACCCCTTTCTGCATCCACACCATCAGGATATCCTCTTGAGATTGGAACACCAAGGACAATAGACTGAGCAGAAGAAGTCCCTATGTAAATTGGATACAGGATAAGAATCGTTAAAATCAATAATAAACCTTTGCCAATGAGATTAAAAAAAAGTCTGCTCTTCATAAAAACCTCCTTTTTAAAAATTTAAATCTATTATCATTTCTAATTGTAATTTAGTCAAGAAAAAGATTTGATTGCCATTAAGGATTTTTTTTCAATATTTCGTTGATATTTATCTAAATTTAAGGCTTTTTATAAAAAATTGCTTAATTTTAGATTTACACTTACAAATATGATTATTTAAGATTCTCGAATGACCCTTCGTGCCTTTCCCTCGAAACGTGGAAGTTCCCCTATATTTACAACCTCAACATCAGGGGTTACACCTACACGAAATTTGAATACCTCCTTAAAGTTCTTAATTGCACGGGCAATCTCATCTTGAGATAGCGCTGGGGATGAAGGTTCAACCCGGATTCTAAGATGTTTACCTGATCCCATTTTGGGAGCAATAACCTGATATTCATTTGAGAATTCTTTTGTCTCCCGAACAAAATTTTCGATTGCAGAAGGGAATATATTGACTCCACCAAATTGGAACATATCATCTACACGTCCTATAATTCCACCGTCTAACCTTAAAAATGTCCTTCCACAGTCGCACCTATTAATATCGAATTTAACCATATCGCCCATTCTCCAGCGTATCAAAGGCATTGATTCGCAGCAAAGGTTGGAAAGCACCAACTCTCCCTCTTCGCCAGGACCAAGGTTTTTCTCTGTCTGGGGATCGATTACCTCTGCGAGAAACATTGACTCTATAACATGAGTTCCTTTCTGGCAAATACATTCAAAACCAAAATTTGATATCTCTGTTGAGCCTATATCATCATAATTTTTGGCACCCCAGGTAGCTTCAATCAATTTTTTAGTTGATGGCACCTGAGCCCCGGGTTCTCCTGCAGTAATAACAACTCGTATATTGGTACTGGATAGATCAACCCCCATCTTCTTTGCTACCTCACCAAGATAGAGGATATAAGTCGGTGTGCCACAGACTACTGTAGGTTTCCATTCCAAAATATTTCTTATACGATCCTCTGAACTCTGGCCACCGCCAGGGATCACAAGGACCCCTGCCTTTTCAAAGGCAGAATGGATTCCCCACCATGCGAGGTAGAGTCCATAATTGAAAGGTATGAAGATAATATCGGATTTTGTTATTCCATAGCCGAACATAAAATACATAAATTGTTCATAATACACTTCCAACCAGTCTCTCTTACTCAATAAAGATCTTACGGGAATTCCAGTTGTGCCAGTGGTTTGAAAAACCCTCACACCCTCTTCGGGAGAAATGCACAGAAAATCTCCATAAGGAGGATATTTTTCCTGACTCTTTCTCAATTCTTCCTTGACAGTGAAAGGGATTCTGCTAACATCTTCCATGGTCTTTATATGTTCTGGTATTACTCCAGCATCATCAAATTTCTTTCGATAAAAGGGAGAACGTTCGTAAACATAAGCCATCTGCCTTCTGAGAAGGGTGAGTTGATGTTCCATTAGTTTCTCCCTTTCCATTGTTTCGAATTCTGGTTTCCACATAATGACCTTTTCCATTCTTTCTCCCCTCTTAAAAACCTTTCAAAACCATTGGCATGCCCTACATATACGCGGAGAGGGCATCTGTAAAAGGATTATTAATTTTTCAATATTCTAAGTTGAGTGATTATAGATTGTCATTGCGAGGCGAAGCCGAAGTAATCTTTACTAAATTGTCATTCCGAGCGAAGCGAGGAATCTATGAGATTGCCACGCCCTTCTGGCTCGAAACGACTTCTTCAGAATGCCACATCCCCCAAATCAATTGCGGGGTTTGCGCAATGACTGATAAATTAAGGCTTTTAGTAAAAAAATCGCTCAATTTAGAAATATGTTAAATATTTTAATGAATTGAAGTGACTTTGGTTTTTAAATTTATATAGATTAAAGAGATTAATTTGAAGATAATTATAAGAAGTTATCTTTTTTTGTCAATAATTAAAAAAAATAAGGACGTAACCCGTCACTTAAATGGGGCTAAGTTAAAAGATCTGGCAGGAATATCCTCGAAAATCTTATCAAGCGGACGATTTAAATTTTTTTGTTAAGGGTAACCAAGTGAGTGATATAGCTGGCCTTTATTTCTTTCGTTCATCTTTTCTTAATTTAAGGGGCATGATAAGGTTACCGCTATAAGATTTTCTCAGACATCCCTGCCAGATCACTAAATTCACCACTTCAGCGATGCATTACATAAAGACACTTCCTTTCTTATTCAATAAAACTCGATATTAAAGGTAGGAAGTGTCCTAAGTTTAATATTTTAATTATAACGGTAATAACCTTCCACCCAAACCCTTCTCTCAATATAATGACCCGGGGTATGTCGTTCTTCATAATGGCCTGCTACCCAATTGCCCCATTGATCATAATGTCCAGGGACCCAAACCCTCTCCCATTTTCCTGGAACCCATTCCCGAATGGTCTCCCAGTGGCCTGGTATATATTCAGGTGGTGGAGGAGGAGGGCAGTAAAAAGGTCCGGGTGATGGGGGTGGAGGAAGATAGACAACCTTAGGAGGATGGGTATGGGCATAAATTTTATATGCCAAAGCACCCATAGTGACCGCACCCAATGCAATTCCAGCTCCATACCACATATGCCTCTGCTTAGATCCTGCCTCTGCATAGGTGAGGGTAAAGAGAGAGAACAAAGTCAAAATAAGTATTGTTGATGCTAACCTCTTCCACATAAGAAATTCCTCCTTTCAGATGATTCTCCAATCTTTGTATATTTAGACGAAAGGCATCAGGAATTTATTCAAAATGAATAAGAAATGAAAAAAGGTCAAATACGATTAGATAGTACTTAAAACCGAGCGGAAAGGGCCAGAATCACCGTAGCCTCTCCATGTTTTGGGCCTCCTATGATAACTGTCCTGCCAGAAGAGAGCCTCAATTGTGTATTGAGTATATCCTCTCCATCTCGTTTAATCCTGAGTCTTAATTCAGCAGTATCTCTACGATAACCAAGCAGATTTATCTCGATGGATCTACCAGGATGAATCTGAATTATAGCAGGGCTATTGGTTGATAGATTTATAATCTCATCCTTTAACAGACGGTATGATGTAAAACTAAAAAGACTTCCTAATTGACCATGAATATCCCTTAAAGAAGGGTCGATCCCTCTCCCTGTACTTGAGGCCTGAATCACCCTTAAGCGGGTTTGAATTTGAGCGTTAATTAGGGATGGAGCAAGTAGGATGGTGATGAAAATAATGATTAAATATAATGGTCTTTTCATTAGATTGAAGCCCCATTCCCTAATCCTTCGAAAAGCCAAATAACCGTTATCTTGGACTTATCGAATTCATAGAGCATCACATTATAAGTTTTACTTTCAATATATTCTACAACAGTTTGGTCTATATGTGAAGGGGGTTTTTTAAAAAAGAGTTGCGATATAATAAGGACGAGAATAATCATCACCGATAAAGCGGGAATAAATATTCTTTTCTTGAAAAGAGGTGAGATATCAAGTCTCAAATGTAGATTCTGCCACCAGCTGGTTCTCTCTTTTAATCGGATTTCTTTTTCTATCTTTTCCCAAACCCATGGAAAGTTTTCTCTCTTCAGTGCCTCTTCAACTGGATTTTTAACAGCATCTCTGATCTCCTCCATAGCCTTTAAAGTAGCTTGACAATTGGGACAATTACGGATGTGTTCCTCAATCAGGGATATCTCCTCTTTGGTTGCTTCCTGGTCAAAATATTTATTTAGGAGTTTTTCTATGGATAAACATTTATTGCTTTTAAATCTCGTCATATCCTTGCTCACCACCTAAAATTCATTTGTGATTACTATTTCTACTATGGGGATTCGAGATATCCCTTCAGTAATTCTCGAAGTCTTTTTCTTCCATAGTGGAGACGGGACATCACCGTTCCAATTGAACACCCCATTGACTCTGCTATTTCATGATAAGATAATCCTTCTATTTCTTTAAGGATAAGGGCAGCCTTCTGCTCAGGAGGAAGTCTTCCCATTGCAAGATTTACCTTCTCTTCTAATTCCTTTTGCATAAGTATCCGATCAGGTCTCTTTTCAAATCCGTTAGAAAGTTCTAAATCTCTCTCCTCATCTTTGAGAGTGGGATAAGAGAGTTTCTTTGTTCTTGAATGATCAATGGCTGTGTTAATTGCTATCCGATAGAGATAAGTATAAAAATTAGATCTTCCTTTAAAATCTTTGATCGAACGATAAAGCTTTACAAAAACATCCTGAACAATCTCAAGGGCATCCTCCCTTTCTCTTACCACCCCGTATGCAATTCGATAAACCTTTTTGTGATATCTATCGAAGATTTCCCTTAATGCATCCTGATCTCCTTTCTGACATCTGGTGATTATTTCCTCTTCATTATTCACAGATCCTTACCTCATTAGACGAAGAAAGATTCGAAATATTCATTTGAAAAAATTTTATCCTAAATCTTCTGCCGTGATTTATTTAAACAGGTGTTTGCCAATCCAGTTTTAGGTTCCTTCTTGATTTAATTTTATAATTATAATAAAAAAAACAGATATTTGGAATGTAACCCTATTTTAGAGAAAGGGTACCATTTTATGAATCAACTCAAAAAAATGGGACTTCTATTTTTAGGATGGTCTTTCATCATATTTGGAATCCTTGGTCTTTTTCTCCCCATCCTACAGGGAATTCTTTTTATTATGATTGGTCTTGCCATACTTTCATCTCGGAGCCAATCCATTCGGCGGTTTTTAAGATACCTTGAAAAACGTTATCCCCACCATCATGAGAAGATGGAAGTATTGAAGGAGAAGATTAGAAATTGGTTTAAAAAGAGTTAATTTTAAAATTTTTGGTTCTTCTCCAATTTGAGGTCTCTGAAAAAGTATTTAAATCGAATCTTATAGACTGGGGAGGTGGGGTGAAAAAGCCTTCGAGCGGATAGCGAATAATAATATGGCACCATTGATTAATACCCTGAAAATGCTTGTTTTTCTCTTAAA
>JBBITW010000022.1:18963-28796 GCA_037440525.1 Deltaproteobacteria bacterium | reverse complement strand
GCCGAGAAATCTTTCCTAAGATTCCTCGCTTCGCTCGGAATGACAGAGAAAGGAGACTCGGAATGACAAAGAAAGGAGACTCGGAATGACAAACATGGCAAATCCCTCATTGTGCGACACAGTCTCAAAATAATGGGAGGCAGGTTGGCGTTATTTACCAAAAATTAATTACACTTTGGAACAGTTTTGTGTAAAAAGTCTCTTAAAAGGATAAATATTATTATGAGCCATGATTTTCAATATAGCTTTAATCATTGAACACTTCAATATCATTAAGTTTTTGGTGGAAAATTTGACATAATGAAATAAATTATTTATTATAATTAATGTGACGCGGGGTGGAGCAGTCCGGTAGCTCGTCGGGCTCATAACCCGAAGGTCGGTGGTTCAAATCCACCCCCCGCTACCAATGATTTCAAGGGGTTATGGCATTTACGCCAATCCTTTTTTCTTTGGATTGTCCTAAATTTGTTCTAATTTTTACTCACTTCATCCAAAATTTCTATTCTACACCTAAGATTTTCTGTATAATTATGAGCATATATCAAGCATCGAGATATTTTTCCATCTTCCAAACTTCTGGACTGTGTAGAGATACATCCCTGCCTGAAGGAAACGATACATCAAATCGTGCCATCGCAATCCTTCAGAACTCTGAGAAATCCTCACATAATTATCCCCTCCAAACCTCTCTTAAAATAAAGGGAAGCAATGTGGATATCTTGCAATGCCACAAGGGGTCTGCTATATTTTGGCTATGGTCAGGCCACTTAGTATAGAATTCCCGAAACATTTTATTTGGAAACTGGTCAAAATAGATTTCTTATGATAAAGCATTGTGCAATCATCATGTTTAAATTAAAATTTATAGTATCAATACCAGGAGATAAAAAATGAATCAGACACCAAGCCCCAGTTATAGCATAGTTATGCGAGTTGAGCTTTTAAATAAGCCAGGAATGCTCGGAAAGGTAACATCAGTAATAGGCAAGGGAGGAGGGGATATTGGTGCTATTGATATCGTTGGATTTGAAAAGGATAGGATCATAAGGGATATAGTGGTTAGTGTTTCAAATGTAGAGGCAGGTCAGAAGATTGTTGACAGGGTAAAACAATTAAAGGATATACGTGTTCTTAATGTTGCAGACAGAACATACATGCTCCATCAAGGTGGAAAGATTGAGGTAAAAAATAGAATCCCATTGAATAATCGGGATGATCTTTCAATGGCTTACACTCCAGGGGTTGCAAGAATATGTATGACAATCCATGAAGATCCAAAAAGGGCCCATGACCTTACTATTAAAAAGAACACAGTGGCTATTGTCACTGATGGGACTGCTGTTCTCGGTCTCGGAGATATTGGACCGGAGGCTGCAATGCCTGTGATGGAAGGCAAGGCTATGCTCTTCAAACAATTTGGAGGTGTTGATGCATTCCCTATATGTCTTAATACAAAGAACTCAGAGGAGATAATTTCCGCAGTGAAATGGATTTCTCCTGGATTTGGAGGGATCAATCTGGAAGACATTTCAGCACCCCGTTGTTTTGAAATCGAGGGCCGATTAAAAAAGGAGCTTGAGATTCCTGTGTTTCACGATGATCAACACGGCACAGCGGTTGTTGTTCTGGCAGGCTTGATCAATGCCTTAAAGTTTGTCGGAAAGAGATTGGAAGATATTCGAGTGGTAGTAAGTGGGTTGGGTGCTGCCGGTATAGCTACAATAGAACTCCTTATTTCTTCAGGAGTTAAGCAGATTATCGGTTGTGATAGAAGTGGAATCCTCTATGCAGGAAGGAAAGAGAATATGAATCCTGTAAAGGAGACGATTGCCACAAAGACCAATTTTGAAAGAATAAAGGGTTCTATATCAAGTGCAATGAAGGGTGCAGATGTGTTCATTGGCCTTTCTCAACCAGGGGTAATTAAATTAAAAGATATTAAAAAAATGTCAAAGGATCCAATAGTTTTTGCTATGGCAAATCCTGTTCCTGAGATCATGCCTGAAGTAATCAGGAATTATGTGAGTGTAATAGCTACAGGTAGATCGGACTACCCCAATCAAATAAACAATGTCCTCTGCTTTCCAGGATTATTCAGAGGAGTACTTGACTGCTCTGCAAAGGAGATCAATCAAGAGATGCTTCTTTCAGCAGCAAATGCTATTGCTTCAGTTGTATCAGAGGAAGAACTGAGAGAAGATTATATCATTCCGAGTGTCTTCAATTATTCAGTTTCAGAAAGGGTTGCAAGGGAGGTGCGAGATTCTGCTATTAGAACAGGGGTTGCAAGACTGGAAAAGAAATATATGTCTTTTTATAAGGTGTAATTTAATACTTTTGGATCATTTTAGAAATTATTGATTTGAGAAGATTTCGGAGGATATTTTTATAGTATGAATGTTGATATTCAATTGGTTCCATCTATTTTAGGGTTAGATACGCTTTCAAATAAAACAGTGGTTGTTATTGATGTTTTAAGGCTTACCTCTGTTATAGTCTATGCATTTACACAAGGGGTTAAAGAGATAATTCCTGTGGAAGAAGTAGAAGAGGCATTTCAAAAAATAAAGGATTTTCCTCCTGATAGTACCTTCTTAGGAGGTGAGCGGGAAAACCGAAGGATTGAAGGATTTGAATTTGGAAACTCTCCTCTTGAATATAGTTCGGAAAGGGTTAAAGGGAAGAGATTGATTCTCACGACTACAAATGGCACAAGGGCATTTCAGTATGTTTCCTCAGCAAAGGAGGTAATGGTAGGAAGTTTTTTAAACATCAGTAGCACTGTAAAGAGGTGCATAGATTTAAAACAGGATGTACTCATATTTCTTTCAGGTGATCAGGGAAGATTCTCCCTCGAAGATACCATATGCGGTGGAATGTTGATAGAGAATATAATAAAAAATTCATGCCATCATGTTACGCTCACAGATGCTTCTTACTGTTCCCTTTTTTTATTCCAGAGATTTGAATCTAACCTTTTAGGCGCCTTTCATCTCTCTAAGCATGGAAAAGAACTTTTTGAGATGGGTGCTTCGGAAGACCTCATTTTTTGTGCACAGACAGATATAGCAACAGTAATCCCAGTTTATCGAAATGGAGTAATAAGACTTTTCTGACATCTTTTTAAGAAATATTAACAGAGGCATTAAATAAATGACATCTGCCGGTCTGAACCACTCACCCCCTTTTGGGGAGAGGCAAGGTGAGAAATAACCCTCTCCACATGCATTGAGACTGTATCGCAATGAGGTGTTTGCAATGTTTGTCATTCCGAGCCTCCTTTTTCTGTCATTCCGAGCGAAGCGAGGAATCTATAGAACTCAAACCCTTATAAAACATAGATTCTTCGGCTAAATCCTAAGAATGACATTACGACACAGTCTCATTGGGGAGAGGGGAGGTCAGTACGACTCGCAACCGAGGAGAGGGGGATAATTATAGAAAAATGGGATCAGTTGTTTCTGTTATAAGATGTAATAGCTATGATGAGAATGAGGTATTAAAAGGGGTTAAACGTTCCATTGATCTTATTGGAGGCATCAAAAATTTTGTAGGGCAGGGAGAAAGGGTTCTTCTAAAACCAAACCTTCTTTATGGAAAATCCCCAGAAAAGGCAGTAACCACCCATCCATCAATTATTAAGGGTATGATTCAGATTGTTAGAGAAGCAGGTGGAATTCCTTTCATTGGTGATAGTCCATCTGTCGGAGGCCTTATTAAAACTGCGGAGAAGGCAGGTATTAAAAAGGTAGCGGATGAGATGGATTGTCCCATTATAGAATTCAACAGGCCTGTATTATCTTCAGCAAAGGATCAGATGGTTTTCAGGCAATTTGAAATAGACAGGGCTGTCCTTGAAGCGGATGTAGTGATAAATCTTCCAAAACTTAAGACCCACGGTCAGATGTTTTTAACCCTGGGGGTAAAGAATCTTTTTGGATGCATTCCAGGACATAAGAAAGCCCTCTGGCATCTAAAGGCAGGTGAGGATCCAAAGGTATTTGCTGAGATTCTGATTGACCTGTATAAACTCATTAGGCCTTCACTCACCATTTTGGATGGAATTGTAGGGATGGAGGGAAATGGACCAAACAGTGGTGATCCAATTCCATTGGGATTGATTCTGGCAAGTCCTGATCCACTCAGTATCGATCAGATTGTCTGTGACCTTTTGGGAATAAATAGAAATGCTTTGATGACAAATAGAGTTGCATTTGAACGGGGAATAGGAAGAGAGGAGGTAGAGGTTTTCGGAGAAAGATTGGAGGATGTAAGGATTGGAAGATTTAAATTTCCAAGCCTTACAAGACCGGACTGGAACCTACCACCATTTGTAAGCAAATCCTTAAAAAATCTTTTTACATCTAAACCTTCCATAAATGAGAATTTATGCAAATCATGCGATCAATGTATTGAGATTTGTCCTCCAAAGGCTATAAAGAAAATTAATAAAGGATTGTCTTTCGATTATAATAGATGCATTAGATGTTTTTGTTGCCAGGAGGTCTGCCCCGAAGGTGCAATTTCTATTAAGCCTGGCTTGGCCTTGAAATTATTTACAAAAGATGGAAAAGGTTAAAATCCTATTGAAATTTGATGACTCCTGTCCAGTGTTTAAATTGAGATGCGAAATTTAAAACTTATCATTGAATACGATGGAACGAATTATCTGGGGTGGCAGATCCAGAGGCAAGGTCCAACCATACAGGGTTTGATTGAAGAAAAATTGAGATTCATAACCAATGAAGAAATTCACCTTATTGGTTCGGGAAGAACAGATGCAGGAGTTCATGCCATCGCTCAGGTAGCAAATTTTAAGACGAATACATCTATTGATACCAATTCTTTGAAAAGGGCATTAAATAGTCTTCTACCCAAGGATATCTTAATCAAAAAGGTGGAGGAGGCAGAGGAGGATTTTCACGCAAGGAAACACTCTAAGAGCAAGGTCTACGAATATCGCATTCTAAATAAAGAGAACCCTTCTGTCTTTCTTCGGCAGTATTCATGGCACATTCCTCAGAGGCTAAATCTGGTGGAGATGATGAGGGCAACAGAGATGTTAATCGGCGAGCATGACTTTTCATCTTTTCGTTCTTCAGGTTCTTTTACTAAAACATCCGTAAGAAGAATTATAAGAGCTGAATGGAAGAGAAGTCAAAGCGGTATTCTTAGATTTGAGATTGAGGCAAATGGATTTTTAAGACAGATGGTGAGGGCGATTGTGGGAACACTTGTGGAGGTGGGGAGGGGGAGGATAGATGTTCAGGGATTTAGAGAAATTCTCGAGTCAAAGAATCGTCAAAAGGCTGGTTCAACTGCCCCAGCCCATGGACTCTTTCTAAAAGAGGTGAAGTATTAAATTATTTTCCCAAATTCCAAATAATAAAAAAGTTTCAATCTTCAACCTCCATATATCCAAAAAATCAATTATTTCTCATGGAGCTTATAATCCTTTCTCCAAAGTCCAATAAACTACTCCTATAAATGCGATCGCAATCATAGAAGCAATTATAGATGTTAAAGAATTTATGATATGTATTAAGGTAGATGAAAGGTTGTCCGGAGTTTGCTTGATCCTTCAATTTCTTTGGCTACGATAAAATTAACATAAGGTGAAATTTCAAACAGTTCTGTAATATAGTCAATTTCTGACTTGCAGTCGAAAGGGTGTATAAAACAGCTTTTTTGAAGTTGATAGAATCCAAGCTTTTTCAGTTTATTCCTAAATGCTTCTCTTGCGAGCTTCTTCCGTTCGGGGATATCGAATAGAACCAAACGCCAGTATCCGTCCCATTTTTTAGGTTTTTTAATAACCATCTGGTCTAAATTAAATTGAAGTAATCGTTTTTTACCATCTTCGGAAAGGGTTAATATCGTTTGACCATTTTTTTCAGTGATGGAAACCATTCGTTTTTTATTCAGGTAATTAAGTGATTTGATAAAAGTTGCATTTCTTGCCACATGACATTTTTTTGAAACGTGACTAAGTAAAGGTCGCATAGCCTTCGGTAAAATAGGGTTGAGAAGGGAAGCAGGTAAGATGATACCATCATTGATCATTGATAAAATATGGTCAGCCAATTTGCCTCTTGAATGAGCTTGAAATTTAGGACTTTTAGATGGGATTTTGCTGCCTGAATTTTTCTTGTTTCTTTCCATATTTGACTCCTTTAATTTGCACCTATAAATGCGATAGCATTTATAGGTGAAGATAGGTTTAAAGAATTTGGATGAAGTAATTTTTGGTCATTGGTCAATAAAATCAATTTGGAAAATACCAAAACATACTAAAACATGCTACATCTCTGAGGTAGAAAAAGGGATTCAGGTTAAATGTAGAGCAAATTTAGTTTTCACAAAATATTCCACTTTTCAGGATGGTATTACTTGAGATCGGCATCTAACTCTTTGAGGTATTTTTATATCTTGATCAATTCATATTCTCTCGTTCCAAGACCTATTTCCTGAGCATAGGAAAGCTGAATGCTCCAGTCTACTTCAGGATAAATCGCACGAAATTTGTCTTCTCCTGTTGCCCATGAGGATTTAAGTTTCGAAGCCCTGTTTCCCTCCTCAGCATTAACCAGGTCAACTGAAGCCTGATCAATTGCTACAGGATCCTCCGAGGAGAGGATTCCAATATCCCTTACAATTGGTGTGTCTGAAAATCCATAACAATCACAGGCAGGAGAGATCTGCATGAGAAAATTGAGAAAGAGGGTCTTGCCTTTTTTCCCATGGATTACACCATATGCATATTCAACCATCTTTTTCTGAAATATGGGAATGGCCTCATTCCACTGGATTTGAATTGCACTCGAAGGACAGGCAAGGATGCACTCTCCACATCCAATACATTTTTTAGAATCGATCCAGGCAACAGGATGTTTAATCTTCTGGCTGGATTCTGGAGAAATCATCAAAATTGCATCCGATGGGCACCAGCTAATACAGATTTCACATCCCCTGCAATTCTTTCCCTTAACCTGAGGAGAGATATTAGAATGCTGGGCAAGCTTTCCCTCACGGCTTGCACAACCCATTCCAAGGTTTTTCAAAGCTCCCCCGAATCCTGAAAGTTCATGACCCTTGAAATGGGCTACGCCAATCAAGACATCTGCCATATATATTGAGTGAGCAATGGAAACTGATTTAAATATGGGTTTATCAATTCTTACCTTAACCGAACTGTTTCCCCTCAGACCATCTGCAATGATCAGGGGAGCATTGACAACAGAGTCAGAAAATCCATTCTGGTAGGCAGTATTCAAGTGGGAAACTGCCTCACACCGGGAGCCCAGATAGAGTGTGTTGGTATCTGTTAAGAATGGCTTTCCATTTAATCTCTTTACTGCTTCAACGATCCTTCTCAGAAAGATTGGTCTAACATAGGCTGTATTACCCCTTTCACCAAAGTGAAGCTTGATAGCTACAAGGTCTTTCTCTCTAACCTTCGCTTTTAAACTGGTCCGATCGAGGAGTATATCTATTTTATCAAATAGGGTTTTTTCAGATTGGGCTTTAAGATCGGCAAAATAGACATTGCTCTTCATATTGCTACCTCCATGGATTTCATTCTAAATTGAATAAATAGGAAGTGTCAAATTTCTCTATAAGGAACTCTGAAAAGGTCCTGAAATGACTGGGGAGGGTGAAGGGTTGACTTTTATTTTCGAAAAAAGTAATTTAAAATGTATAATATGTGTAATTTAGAGGAAAAGGAAAGGAGACACGATGAAGAGATTCGAACCAAACCAGATTAGAAATATAGGGATTTTTGGCCACGGTGGAGAGGGGAAGACATCCCTCGTGGAAGCAATACTTTTCGATACAGGAGAGAATAACCGGCTTGGCCGTGTGGATGATGGTTCTTCTGTGATGGATTTTGAGCCCGAGGAGATAAATCGAAAGATCAGCATAAGTTCCTCCCTTGCCCATTTTGAGTGGGATAAGCATCAATTTCATATTATTGATACACCAGGATATGCAAACTTCATAGGAGAGGCAAAGGCCTCAATGAGGGTGGTTGATGGAGCAATTATTGTTGTGGGAGGGAACTCCGAGGTAAAGGTGCAAACCGAAAAGGTCTGGGAATATGCTAATGAATTTCAGATACCGAGAATCCTTTATGTGGGTAAGCTGGATATGGAGCGATCCGATTTCATTAAAGTAGTTGAGGATGTTAAAAAGGCATTCCCATCTATGCCTGCTGTTCCTGTACAGCTTCCTGTAGGTAGAGAAAGTGATTTTAGAGGAGTGGTGGATCTTATCCAGATGAAAGCCTATATATATCGGGATGATGGAAGTGGACAGTTTGAACTTCAGGATGTCCCTCTGGATTTGAAGGATGAAGTGGATAGACTTCGCGAGAAATTGATTGAGACGGTTGTTGAGATGAATGATCAGTTGATGGAGAAATACCTCGAATCAGGTGAGATCACAAATGAAGAGATCCTTCAGTGCCTTAGAAAGGGAACAATAGAGAGGAGATTGGTTCCTGCTGTTTGTGGATCTTCAATCAGAAATATAGGTATCCAGCCCCTGCTGAATCTCATAATAGAGTGTTTCCCCTCGCCGATCGAGAAAGGTCCTGTAAAGGGGAGAAATCCCAAAACAGGGGATCCTGAGTTGAGAGAACCTAAAGAAAATGGTTTATTTTCAGCATTTGTCTTCAAGACAATTGCAGATCCATTTGCAGGGAAATTGAACTTTTTCAGGGTCTATTCAGGGAGTATAAATGCAGATTCAATGGTTTACAATTCAAAAAAGGATATAAAGGAACGAATAGGTCAGATATTTTTAATGGAAGGTAAGAAACAGAAACCTGTTGGTTTTGCAAGTGTGGGAGATATAGTTGCAATTGCTAAACTAAAGGAGACAACAACAGGAGATACCTTCTGTGATGAAAAGAAACCAATCGTATTTGAGGAGACAAAACTTCCCCTTCCTGTTATCACATATGCCCTAACTCCAAAAAGCAAGGGAGATGAGGAAAAGATCGCCTCAGCCTTAGCTCGTCTACATGAAGAAGATCCAACCATGGTTGTAGGAAGAGATGAACAGACAGGTGAAATTGTGCTTTCGGGTATGGGACAGACTCATGTGGAGGTGATAGTTGAAAAGTTAAAGAGGAAATTTGGTGTAGAGGTTAACCTGAGTACACCAAAGGTCCCTTATAAAGAGACCATCAGAACTACCAAGACAGGTGTTATTTATCGTCATAAAAAACAGACTGGTGGGCGGGGGCAGTTTGCTGAGGTCCATTTTGATATTTCTCCCCTTCCCCGTGGAGGGGGGTTTGAATTCGAAAATGCCCTCGTAGGGATGAATGTCCCGAGGAATTTTGTTCCAGCAGTAGAAAAGGGAGTTTTAGAGGCAATGCAGGGGGGAGTGTTAGCCGGATTTCCGGTGGTGGATGTGAAGGTTCGTTTCTATGATGGAAAGTCCCACGAAGTTGACTCTTCTGAAATGGCCTTCAAGATTGCAGCTATAATGGCCTTTAAAAAGGGGATGCAGGAGGCCAATCCTGTTATCCTCGAACCAATCATGAAGGTTGAGGTGACTGTTCCCGAGGATAGCATAGGTGATGTAATTGGTGATCTGAATGGTCGTCGGGGTAGGGTTCTAAAGGTTGATGTTAAAGGAAATTATCAGGTGATTCAGGCAAATGTCCCGATGGTTGAGATGTTAAAGTATGCTCCTGATCTCAATTCAAAGACAGGTGGACGGGGAACATTTACTATGGAATTCTCCCACTATGAAGAAGTTCCTGCACAGCTGGCCGATAAGGTGATCGCCCAGGCCAAAAAAGATAAAGAGAGTGAGAA
>JBBITW010000022.1:0-18863 GCA_037440525.1 Deltaproteobacteria bacterium | reverse complement strand
CACGATTCACGAGTAATATGAGGGCTGTAATTCAGAGGGTAAAATCTGCAGAGGTCCATGTTGATGGAAGATTATCAGGAAAGATTGGCAGGGGGCTTCTGGTATTGATAGGTATAGGGAAAGGGGATGGTGAAGAAGACATTTCTTATTTTACAGCCAAACTTCCTGAACTTCGAATATTTGAAGATTCATCAGGAAAATTTAATCTCTCCTTGAAGGATATCAATGGTGAAATATTACTCGTATCCCAGTTCACACTTTATGGTGATTGCCGGAAGGGAAGAAGACCTTCATTTACAGATGCAGAGGAACCTGGCATTGCAAGAGATATTTATGAAAGATTGGTTAAGAGATTGAGGCACGAGGGGATATCAGTTCAGACAGGAGAGTTTCAGGCGAAGATGGAGGTTCAACTTATAAATGATGGACCTGTAACACTTATACTGGATAGCCGAAAATCCCTCCTTTAATAAAGAGAGGGACTGGAGGGATTGGTAAGGTATGGAATGGAAGAAAATCTCAGGGAGAAAATTTTGTCTCCTTCTTTTAATAAGCCTTTTTGTCCTTGCTGGAATATTTTGCGAGGCCCAAAATCCTAAGAGGAGAAAGGAGAAAAGGATGGAAGGGATTAGAGAGCCAGCAGTGGCAGGAATGTTCTATCCTGAGAAGGCTGAGGTCTTATCTCAGGATGTAAAGAGATATTTAGAAAATGCAAAGAAGGAGAGGATTGATGGTGAAATAATTGCATTGATTTCCCCTCATGCGGGTTATATGTATTCTGGACAGATTGCAGCACATGCCTATAAATTGCTTAAAGATAGAGCCTTCCCATCTGTTTTAATAGTTGCCCCAAGCCACAGGGCTATGTTTAAAGGTATCTCAATTTATGATAGAGGAGGATATAGAACACCTCTTGGTGTGGTTCCTGTAGATACAGAAATTTCACGAAGGTTAATGGAGAAGAGAAAAGAGATACAATTTATTCCTGAGGCCCACAAAGAAGAGCATTCTTTGGAAGTTCAGATTCCATTTCTTCAGGTTGTCATGGGTTCGTTTAAACTCATACCCATTGTGATGGAGCCTTACTGGAGCTGGGAGACATGTGAATACCTTTCAAAGGCTATAGCTGAAACTGTTAGAGGAAGCAGGATTTTACTAATTGCAAGTTCTGACCTTTCTCATTTTCACCCATATGAAAAGGCTATAGAGCTGGACAGAATCGTCTTAAATCACATCGAGAGATTTGATCCTGAAGGATTATACGAGGATTTAAAGAAGAATAAATGCGAGGCCTGTGGAGGAGGGCCTATCATAACGATAATGCTTGCAGCCAGGGCACTTGGAGCAAATAAGGCGAAAGTGCTCAAGTACCTGAATTCTGGTGATGTATCAGGTGATAGAAGTCGTGTTGTAGGGTATGGTGCCGCTGTGTTTTACAGGGCAATTGAGGGGGGAGAAAAGATGAAGGAGGAGAAGAAGGTAGGAATTGATCTTGGTTTAAGCGAAGAGGAGAAAAAGATACTTCATCATATAGCAAAGACTGTGATCGAAAATAAGGCAAAGGGTAAGCCTGTTCCGGAATTTAAAATAGATTATCCAATACTTAAAGAGAACAGAGGTGCTTTTGTTACAATCAATAAAAGGGGACAGTTAAGAGGGTGTATAGGGTATATTGAAGCATATAAACCCCTTCATAGAACAATTGAAGAGATGGCAGAGGCCGCTGCATTTCGTGACCCAAGATTTCCTCCTGTGACAGAGAGAGAACTTCCAGAGCTTGAGATAGAGATTTCAGTTTTAACCCCACTTAGACGAATAAAAAATATAAATGAGATTGAGGTTGGTAAGCACGGGCTCTATATCAAAAAAGGCTGGCATTCAGGGCTCCTTCTTCCTCAGGTTGCAACTGAGTATGATTGGGATCGGCAGACCTTTCTTGAGCATACTTGCCTCAAGGCAGGCCTTCCCACAAATGCATGGAAGGATAAGGATACTGAAATATATATATTTTCAGCAGATATCTTTTAAGGAGATGCTCGGGGGTTTAATTGTGCGAGATCAGATAAAGGAGAAGATAAATGCAGAGAGCCATAAGGATCAAGAAGAGTGAGCTCCCTAAACCGAGCTTAGGAAGTTCTTTAGGATATTCCTTTATCTTTTTCGCGAAGCTCAATTCCTTTTCTTTTAAATGAGATGAATTGGTGAAAAGGGTTTCCATTCTTAATCTCATTTCTTCTTTCTTGATTTTCAAGGCCAGAACAGGATTTTGACTCATCCAGATGAAGAAGTGGACGATTTCCATGATCTTTCGATCTATATAGCTTGCAAAGGCCATTAGAGGTTTTTCACAGAACCAGATGATCAAACATCCGCCTATTCGGGGAAACCAGTCTGTATCCAAGGTATATGTGGGGTGTCCTAAAACAAATTTTCTAAGCCACCAGAAACCCAAAAAGGTGAAGATAAACATCTGCATGTGGGAAAAGACTCTGGTCAAGGTAAATGGAACGAATTCCACAGGATAAGGAAGTCTATCATAAAGGATTTTGGGATAGACACCCATAAAAATACAGAGAAAGGCTAATATCCCCATCCCTAAGAGCATTGGAATTGGGGTATTAAAAGGGGAGTCTTTTAATTTTGATCGGATTGAAGGAGGAGGTTCATCCATTCCTTTAAGCCACATATTCCAGGGGAGTTTTAGACCTGTATGAAGAAACGTTCCTACGGTTGCTCCTTCTAACAAGAGGTAGACAGGAATATTATGAATTCTTTCAGCTGCTTCAACGGTCATTACCTTGCTTATGAATCCATTGAAAAGAGGGAATCCTGAAATCGAGAATCCACCAATCATATATAACCAGAAGGATACAGGCATGTATTTATAGAGACCCCCGAGTTCATTAAACTTTGCAGTTCCGACCACAACAAGGACACATCCTGCACCCATATAGAGGAGTGCATTGTAGATGATATGGCAAAGAGCATGAGAGATGGCTCCATTAATCGCCATTTCTGTTCCTATTCCCACTCCTGCCACCATATATCCAATCTGAGAAATGATATGGTAAGAGCATAGTCTTCTTCCGTCGTTTTCTAAGACTGCTAAAAAGAGGGCGAAAACAGCCTGGATAGCCCCCATCCACATCAGAATAGGGACACCCGTAAAGGTTCTAATAAGACAGTAGATTGCTGTTTTGGTTGTATAAGCTGTCATATAGATTGAACCACTTGGGGTTGCCTCAGAATAACTATCTGATAGCCATGAATGAAAAGGGGTAGTCGCGGAATTGATAACAAATCCAAGAAGCATTAGGTTGTAACCCAAAAACTCTCCACCCCAGCCCCAAGGAAGATGGACTATCTCGATTGAGCCTGTTTTATGAAGATGGATAGTCACTCCGGCCAAGATACAAGAACCGCTAAAATGATGCCAGAGTGCATAGCGAATAGCCGCCCCCATCGATTTTTTTGTTCCCCTAAACCAAATGAGAAAAACAGGGCACCAAGACATGATTTCTAAAAAGAAAAATAGGGTGAAGAAATCTCCTGCAAAGATAGCCCCTAATGAACTTCCTACATATATCACCGAAGCCACATGTTCCCAATCATTTTTTACTCCAAATGCATATAAATTCATACAGAAGGCAGAAATGACGTAAATAAAGGAGAATATCATGCTGAGTTTATCAATTTTTACCAGGATAAGTTCGTATTCTAAAAAACGAATATGCCATTTTAAAAGTGCATTAGGCCATGGAGGAACCTGACCAAACACACCTACAGAAGTGAGCAGAAGCAAAACAAATCCAGCAACCGGGAGAAGGAGAAAATAGGTTAACTTTAATTTTCTCCTTCGAATATAAGGGATCAAAAGACCCCCTAAAAGGATGATAATACCAGGATGAATCCATTCCATTTTTTATTACCGCCTTAACCTTTTTTCATAATAGTCTTCATCCTTCACAATGAAAAAACCAATTCCTTTAGCCCCCAGAATTAAAAGCATACAACCTAAAAGTCCAAAGAAAGCAAAAAATTCGGGGAGGTGCTGGAAATCAAAATAGAAGTGGAATTTTTTTGAGTAAAGCCATGGGATATCTAATATGAGCGAGAGGATGAGACTGATCCAATAAAACCTCCATAGAAGTCTCTTTGGGTAATTTCTAAGAATATTCATTTAAATCACCCTCCAAAAAGATTTTCTATCGCCTTTTTGACCAATGGATAAAAATAGAAGAGATTGGGAAAGAGACATAAAAGAATTGATAGAATTGCTGTAATTCCTATAGGAAGAATAAGAAAGAAAAAGAAAGGCTGTTTTCGTTCAAAATTTAATGGTTTTTTAAGGAAAAAATCTACCTTGATTTCTTTCTCATCAAGAACCTCGTTTTTAGTGATCCTTTCAAAAAATGTCTTTCGTATAATTGGGTAAAAATAGATTACATCCAGAATGGATGCAATAAGGATATAGGATAAGAATACCATATGTCCTGATTGAATTGCTCCAAGGCTGAGATACCATTTACTTATGAAACCGGCAATAGGTGGAGCGCCACACATTCCTATGGCTCCAATTGTAAAGGCCATCATCGTTAAAGGCATATTTCTACCAATACCTGCCATCTCACTTATATTTTCTCTACCTGAGGCAACCAGGATAGCCCCTGCGCAGAGAAATAGGGTAATCTTCATAAATCCGTGGAAGGGGATATGGATCATAGCTCCGGTGATACCCATCGGAGTTAGCAAACCAACACCAAAAATGATATACGAAAGCTGGCTGATCGTGGAGTATGCTAACCTTCTTTTAAGATTATCCTGAGCGATTGCAAAGAGGGAAGCCAAAATCATAGTTATTCCTGCGAATGAGGAAAGCATGACCCCTAAGTCCAAATCACGCATGAGGTTTATTCCATAAATGTAGCAGACAATACGAATGATTCCAAAGACTCCAGCCTTAACCACAGCAACTGCATGAAGAAGTGCACTTACAGGTGTAGGAGCTACCATGGCAGTTGGGAGCCATGAATGGAGTGGCATATAGGCTGCTTTCATGAATCCGAGGATGAATAATATGAATAATATGATCAAATTATCTTTTGATGTAATTGCATTTGATAATATACCTTTTGGATTAAAATCAGTTGTCCCAACCATTGAATAGGTTAAAACTATTCCTGCCAAAAGAAATACGCTCGAAGTTAAAAGGTAAGCCAGATATTTTCTCCCAGCAAAGATGGCATCTGGAGATTGTTTATGGGCAACAAGGGGATAGGTTGAGATGGTTAAAATTTCATAGAACACATAGAAAGTGACAAGATTTTTAGATAAAGCAACGCCAATAGCTCCAAGAATTGCAAGAGAGAAACAGAAATAGTACCGGGTTTGTGAGTGTTCATTTAATGCCCGCATATATCCTATTGAATAAATAGAAACAACAATCCAGAGAAATGAGGATGTAAGGGCAAAAAGAAGACCAAAGGCATCAACACGAAATCCAAAATGAACATGTGGAAGAACATCCCGAAGGAGATAATATTCGATTAATTGACCTTGAATGATTATAGGAGCCATGGAGAGGATGAAGGTAAACTGGAGAAGACTTGCAATTAGTGTCCAGCTTTCCCGCAGATTTGGATGTCTTCCTGAAAAGAGAATAAGGATGGATGCAGAAGCAGGACAAAGAATAGCCAGTGCAGGTTTTATGGATTCAATAGTTTCTGTCATGTTTTTTTTATGATTCCAAATAAGAGATTCACTTTCTCCAAGATTGGCATAGGGATATTTGCAAGCCATAAGACTCCCATCAGAATGCAAAGAGAAGCCAAAATCCAGATCGGAATTAGCATGGCTATTGGGATTTCATCCTTAAATGGTGAAGAATGAATTAAGTGCCCTTCTCCACGTTCTGTTTTCATGTACATTGTTTCTATAACTCTCCAGAAGTAAATTAAGTTTAAGAGGGAGCTAAGTAGCAAAATAGCTACGAAAAAGAATTGCCTTGTCTCTATCGAAGCAAGAATAATGTAAAGTTTTGAGACAAACCCCACACTTGGAGGAATACCTATCATCGAAAGCGCCGAAATGACAAAGGCTGCAGAGGTATAAGGCATCTTTCTACCCAAATGACGAAGTTGGTCTATATTCCATAACTCAGCCTTATATATGAATGCCCCTGCTATAAGAAAGAGGCAGCCTTTCATCAGGGAATGATTAAGTATATGCATCAATGCGGGATTGAGTCCTCCCCATGGAGAAGTCTTCGAATAGGTTGAGAGAGAAATGGCCAGCACAATGTAGCCCATATTGGCAACACTTGAATAAGCGAGCATTCTTTTCAGATTAACCTGGGTGATCGCGAGAATCGAACCAAAGATAATAGCCGAAGCAGCAACCCAGCCCAGGATTTTCAAGATTGGAAATATTTGGAGGAATTGAATTGTAAAAACGGAGAATGTAACTCTAATAAAGGCATAAGTGGAGACTTCAATAATAATTCCTGATAGCATTGCACTGATTTCTGAAGGAGCAAATGCATGGGCATCGGGAAGCCATGTATGAAGAGGGAAGAGGGCCATTTTTATACTTAACCCCACAACAATAAATATAAACGAAGCTATAATAACCCTATTATTATAAAATTGGGGAAGTAAAACTGATATATCATGCATGTTTAAAGATCCAGTAATTGCGTAGATAAATCCTATACCGATCAGAAAAAAACAGGCTCCAATTGAACCCAATATTAAATAATTAAAACTTGCCTTTAAAGCAACCTTTCCCCTTGAGGCAATCAAGGCATAAGCTGAAAGTGAGAAGATCTCTATAAAAACATACATATTAAAGATATCTCCAGTGACTACAATACCACATAACCCTGTAATAAGAAGTTGATAAACAGTATAAAAAGATACAGCCTTTTCAGGAAGCTCATGTTCTATATTTCTTTTTGAGTAAATAATGCAGAGTAAACTGAGAAAAAGAACAATCACCAGAATATAGGCATTCAGTGCATCAACCACATATTCTATACCCCAGGGAGGAGCCCAGCCTCCGACTCTATACCGGATAGTACCAATCGTTATAACGTGTTTAATGATTATAATTGATGAGATAAATTGGCCAGAGATAGTAAATAAAGAAATATACCAGGAGTTTTTTCTATTAATCCACCCTGCTATTAATATTGTGATGGCAGAAATAAGCGAGGAAACGACTACCAAAATAGGTAGATGCTGAACGAAGTTTTCCATTGATATTATTTATCAAGTCTGAGATGAATTGCTTAATTTTTTAATGATTTCACTCTCTTCAATTGTCCCATACTCTTGATACATTCTTATCACGAGAGAGAGGGCAACCGCTGTTGTTGCCACAGCTACCACAATCGCTGTAAGTATAAGAACATGGGGAAGGGGATTGACGTAAATATACCCCTTCTTAGTTATAGCATCATCTACAATGGGAGCAGTCCCTCTTTTGACCGCACCCAGAGAGATAAAATACAGAAATATCGCTGTCTGAAATATATTGAGCCCGATTATCTTCTTTATGAGATTATCCTTGACCAAAATCCCATATAGACCTATCAGCATTAATATTATGAATATCCAGAAATTATATTTTGCAAATACCTCTGAGATAAACCATTCCATTTTTAATCCTTCTCTGAAAGGTCAAAGAAGATAGATGCAATAATGGCCATGACAGTAATTCCTATTCCAATTTCAACAAAGTCCATTCCAAGGGCCCTGTTTTCTTCAAATTTATATGTAAACGGTATAAAACCATAATTAAGATACTGAGCAATCCCATAGCTAAAAATTATAGCCATAAGTCCAATACCAGCATAGATATATAGACCGAGTGAACCAGAGATGGTATTGATTGATTCAGGGAATCTTTTCCTTCCTTTTTCAAGGCCGAAGGTTATAACATAGAGAATGAATGATGAAGCAAAGAGCACACCCCCCTGAAATCCTCCACCTGGGCCACTTGCTCCATGGATAATCACATAAAGGGCAAAAAGTTGAATAAACGGGATCATGACTCGGGATACCGTTTCAATAATCACATCTTTTTCTTTCAAAGCCTGCTTCGCCTCCTTAGTAACAAAATGACTGAAACCCCTGCAGTAAATATGACAGTGGTTTCTCCGAGGGTATCATAACCTCTATAATCAGCCAGACCATAGGTGACCATATTGGGGACTTCGGTTTCTTTTAATCCCTTCTCAATCCATCGCACAACAAAGGCATAACGATATATCTTCAACCAATCTCCTTCCTTTTTGATGAAATAATACTTTTCCTCTTCAGGATAATACGGTTCTTCTTTCTTAATAAAGGCATTCCATTGATCTCGAATGGTATTGGCTTTCTCTATCCTGATCGGAGGAGGAAATCCCCTTTTGGAAAGGCGGGAGGCTATAGTTTCAGGGATCATATTTTGATCAAGGAGTTTATCCTCTTTATCATTTTCGATACTTAATATCTCAACATATTTGATTGAAGGAGCAGAGGGGTCACCAAAATCTGGAATGTCCTGTGCCACATAGATTAAAAGGCCAAATAGGAGAATAATCAAAATAATGGTAACAAGTCTGAAGCTATTCACTTTTTCTCCCACCTTGTTGTCCTTGCGATTGCAGCTATAAGAAAAGCCGTAGTTGCACCTGCACCAACTGCGGCCTCTGTAAAGGCAACATCAACTGACTGGAGTTCCACCCAGACAAGAGCCATTAAGAAGCTATAACCCCCTAAGAGTATAACTGCGCTTAAAAGGTCTTTCAGGTGAATAGCCGCTATGGCAAGAACAACAAGAAAGAGTAGTAAAATGAGATCAAGAGATATAATCATTTGGGTATCCCTTTTATTCAATCTTCCATAAACACATGGGCGACCTTCTTCTGCATCGTCTGATCAACGAGTAAGGCATCTGCGGGTTCCTTTGCAATAGCATGGACACAGAATTTTCCTTTGTCAGATTCTACTGAAATCGTTATTGTACCTGGCGTTAATGTAATAGAGTTGGCAAGGGTAACCAGGGAGAAATCACCCCTGAGAGTAGTCTCGAATTCTATAACACGCGGGTCAATTGGCATCCGGGGATGCAAAACCCTGTATGCAACATCTATATTTGCCAGAACGATTTGCCATAACTCCCAGGGGATGTATAGAAGAAGTCTGATTGTTTTTATTAACTTCTTTTGACTCTTTCCTTTTATGAGGAGATCGTGGGATATGAATGTAACTATCAAACAGCAGATAAGACCTGAAACGAGATGAAAGGTGTCGAATATGCCTGATAGAAGCATCCAGAACAGACATATGATAAAAAATGTTAGTGATAAGGAGAACATTCTTCCTTCTCCCGTCATTGTCTTTTCTCCCCGAGGCTCCATGGTTTTAAACCTGTTTGATATGCGGCCTTCATAAGTGCATGGGTAGCGGTTGGATTGGCTATGAAGATGAAGAGAATTAAAAAAAGAAGCTTTATTGAAATAATGGGTGTTTCAGAATACTTGAAGAGGTGGTAAATGATTGAACCAAGAATGATAAGACCTGCTCCGAGGGTATCGCATTTGCCGGTTGCATGGAGGCGGGTATAAAAGTCAGGAAATCTTATAAGACCTATTGACCCAACAAGGGTAAAGAATAAGCCCGCTCCCAGTAATGAAGTTACAATAATATTTATGAGCATAGATTTCCCCTTTCAAGATATTTTGCAAAAACCAGTGTCCCAATAAAATTTATCATAGCATAAAGGAGGGCGATGTCAAAGAAGTTGGGTCTTTCAAAATAGTAACCCATCACAACCAGAAGGGCGATAGTTTTTGTTCCAATAATATTCACAGCGGCTGTTCTGTTAAATACCCCAGGTCCTGCCACTACCCTGTAGAGGCTTAGGGCAATAGCCCCTGCGATGATAATCAATGTTATTAAGAAAACCGAAATCATATCTTCTTTTCAAATAAAATTTTAAAAAATTTAACAATTTTATTATTATATTGTCAAGTGAAACTCTGGAGGGCTCTGGAAAATTCTTAAGTAATTAACCCCTCCATAACTCCCCTTAAAATAAGGGGAGGCAAGGTGGGGTAATTATGATGGCCATAAGCATTTTATTTGTAAAAATGGATCATCTCCAAAAAAGTTGCTAAGATGATAGGGATTCAAGGGGGCAAGGAGTCAAGGGAAATGCTTGAGGTATTAATAAAATTAGAAAAGGTTTGCATTAAAAAGCCCCTTAAATAGATTAATTTGGGGCTTGAATAAGTTTTTCAGAGCTCTTCTTTTTGTTGATTGACAGAGAAGATTTTTTTAGGTAAAGTTTATCACGCAACCAAAAAAGAATTTGATCATCTCTTTGTATGAAGGTAACTTTTAAAATAAAAAATTTATTTTCAAGACACCTCACTCCCACGAGGACTTTTATTCTGAGTTTCATTGTTGTCATTATAATAGGCTCTATTTTACTTGCATTTCCATTTTCAGCAACACATGGCCAATTAAGTTTCTTAGATGCACTTTTTACTTCAGCCTCTGCAGTCTGTGTAACCGGACTTGTGGTGATCGATATTGGTAGAGATCTCACTCCACTTGGTCAGGTAATTACCCTCTTTCTTTTTCAGATTGGAGGATTGGGGATCATAACCTTTTCTACAGTCTTCTTTGTTCTTATGGGTCGTGGGATATCCTTTAAGGAAAGGGAGATTGTTCAAACAACATTTCTATATTCACCAACAAGAGATTTTATCAAGATCTTAAAGTCAATTCTCCTCTTTAGCTTCTTTTTTGAATCAATAGGAACAATCCTGTTATTTATTCGGTTTTCAAGAGATTTTTCCTTCTCTGAAGCCTTTTTCAAGGCACTATATCATGCCGTATCCGCTTTTAATAATTGTGGATATTCCTTATTTTCTGATAGTTTGATAAGATATCAGGGAGACATTATTGTAAATATTACAGTGATGAGTTTACTTGTAATCGGGGGATTAGGGTTTATTGTTCAATATGAAATCTTAGAAAAGATTAGAGGTATTAAAAAAAGGCTTTCAATCCATACAAGAATTGTTATCATTATGACCATTTTTTTGATCCTTTCAGGGGCTCTATTATTTTATGTGTTTGAGAATAGCCATACTCTTAAGGATGTTACCATCAAGAACAAGATATTGGCTTCATTTTTTCAATCAGTTACACCAAGGACATGTGGTTTTAATTCGGTAGAGATAGGAGCCCTCACAAACGAAACAATCCTTCTTCTCCTCATATTGATGTTTATAGGTGCCTCTCCAGGATCAACAGGTGGAGGTGTTAAAACCACAAGTGCTTCACTGTTACTTCTTATGATCTGGAATCGTTTAAAAGGTAATGAAGAGGTAAATATCTTCCATAGAACAATTCCAAGAGAGATTGTAAGCCGAACGATTTCAATTATCTTTGCCTCTGCCTTTTCTATTTCTTTGATAACCTCCATTCTTTTAATTTCAGGCAGTGGGAATACTCCACCGATAGAAAGTCGTCACCTCTTTGTAGAATACCTTTTTGAGACCGTTTCTGCTTTTGGAACGGTTGGACTTTCAATGGGGGTTACATCCAGGTTAACCGATGTCCAAAAAATAGCCATTATATTGATGATGTTTGCAGGAAGGGTTGGACCGCTTACACTTGCATTTTCTCTCTCACGAAGTAAAAGAGAAGAAGGTATTGTATATGCAGAGGAAGGGATTATGGTGGGATAGAGAAAATGGGAAATGGGAGGTGGGAAGTGAAAAGTGAGAAGTGAGAAGTAAAAAGGGAAAAGCTAAAATAAAAAGAAGATACAGCTTACTCAATTTATAAAGAGGATTATAAGGAGATTTAGATGAAACGAGTGATTGTTATAGGGCTGGGGATTTTTGGGAATAATCTCGTTAAAACCCTTTTTGAAAATGGCATTGAGGTGATTGCCATCGACAAAGACAAGGAGGCTGTTCAGCAGGTAAAGGATTTCTGTAACAAAGCAATACTTGCTGATGGGACAAAAAGGGAGGTAATGGAATCGATTGGGATTCAGGAAGATGATGTTGTTGTGATTTCCTTTGGAGAGGATCTTGCTGCCAGTACTCTCATTACTCTTCACTTGAAGGAATCGAAAGTAAATCAGATCATTGTTAAGGCACCCAATGAGGATCACAAAAGGGTCCTTGAAAGGGTGGGGGCCACACAGGTTATAATCCCTGAAAAGGAAATGGCTGATAAAGTGGCAAAGAGTCTTGTTTCTCCAAACGTTCTGGATTATATTCCTCTTTCTGAAGAATATATAATAACTGAATTGGTTCCTCCCCCGAACTTTTATGGGAAGACGATTGGGGAACTCCATCTGAGAAGTAAATATCATGTGGAGGTCATTGCAGTAAGAGAGGTGCTTCCAGAGCGTATTCAGATGGTTCCAAAGGCAGATTTCGTTATAAAAGATAGCGACATCTTAGTGGTTATAGGAAAAGAGGAGGATATCAACAAAATAAAGTAAGACATAAATTTGAGTAGCTCTAAGAGGCAAAGCTTAAGAGTCTCAATTTAGACAGGTTTTAATTAAATAAATGAAATTAGTTGTTTTACTAATTTTAAACATTTCGTTGATAGGCCTCTTTCTCTTTTTGTTGCGCAAAAAGGCTCTTTTAACCTATTTTCATGGAGGTAAAGTCTGGCTTACATGGCTTGCTATTGCCATTATCACCTTGATGGACGAACTTACCTCAGTCTTTTACGCACCTGCAGAGGCATTTCGATTTATTGGCCCAAGCGCCATTGTATTTATCACCTTTACTGCCTTCTTTATCCATTATATGACAACCCGTCTGGTTGAGATTGCTGAAATCCTTGAACAGCATGGAATATTTGGAGGAGGTGTCTATTCATTCTCATATTTAGTCCTTGGCCCAATCGTCTCGTTTATTGCAGTAGCATCTATCATGGTAGATTATATCCTAACAGCCTGTATTTCAGCTGTGAGTGCAGTGGAGAATGCCACCTCTTTTTTTCAAATGCCTCATTTTTATAAGATGATTATTGTATTTATGATTATCTGGTCCATTGCTGGGCTTAATATCCTCGGTATTCGTGAAAATGCACGATTCACATTCTCGATTTTTATATTTGCAACATTTATTTTTCTAAATTTGATTGCTTCTGGTATATTGTCATTTGATTCAGACTCTCTTGTAAGACTCAATGCAGGATATATCCATACGTTCAATCGTTTAAGAGGAGGGTCCATTTTTTATGGTTATGGGATTTTCATCGCTTCTACGGCCAGTTGTATATTGGCCTATTCAGGGGTTGAATCGGTTCTACAGACCGCTGGATTGGTCAGAAGCTGGAAAGAGATTGGGAAGGCATATATCTTTCTTGCCTGCACCGTTGGACTCGTAACTCCTGCTGTTGCGACACTTGCATTATCTTTCCCTATAGATTTTGCCCGCCACGAAGGAGATCTGATTACCCACTATGCAACCTTAATTAATGGGATGCCATTCGGAGTGGCTGTTGCAGTCCTTGCAAGCTTTACATTAATCATGGCCATAAACACAGCCTTTGTTGCTTCAAGCGAACTGATGGAGCGGGTGGCAGAGAGATATGGTTTTAAGTGGTTCATTGTTACCAACAGAAGACAATCCCTTTATCGCATCCATATTTTTAATGCAATATTTTTTTCGTTCATCATATTGATCACTCAGGGAAGCCAGATGATACTTGCTGATATGTATGCATTAGGCTTGATTGCAAGCTTCTGTATAAATATGCTCTCCCTACTGATATACCGTTATTTTATGGGGACTAAAGAGGTAAGACAATTTCATACCAGCCGTTTTGTCACTCTTTTGATCTGGATCATATTTATGAGTTGTTTCTTCTTTTTGGCCTCTATGAAACCACATGGTGTAATGATGTGGGCTTCTGTGACAGGTCTGGTTCTTTTGGCAGGATTGCTTGTGGCTCAGAAGAAAGGACCAGAGATTCAAGAATTGCAAAAGGCTGATAACGAGATGGATATGATTCTTCGTATGGCCCAGTCTCCACATTCTGAAATCCATATATTTTTCCGTAGGCCAAGAGAAGAGGTAGTTTTTAGCCCTCAGCAGAATGAATTTTATGTAACATTTTATTCCCCGCGGGAGGGAAATCCTCCAAAATGTGCCCCGAATGAGTTTCATTTCCCCATCGGGAAACAAGGATTATATCACCATATAGTTTCACTTTTAAAATTGATAGAATATGAAATGCCTGGACAGAAGATCAATGTTCATTTTGGTTGGCCTATGTCTTCATGGATTGATCGATTATCTATCGGAGTGATGGTTTTTAAATTAATGCACCTTCCAAGACGTTTTCCAAAATTTAACTTTACAATTGGTTTTAAAGGAACCTCTTCGGTTTAGAGTTATATTATTTATCACCATTTTTGGTTTCCTTGGAGATGACAAGGGTTATCTCTCCCTTTATCTTCCTACCTTCAATTTGGCCTATGATCTCACTCACCTTCCCTCTTAAAATCTCTTCGTAAATCTTTGTCAATTCGCGGGTCAGGACTATTTCTCGGTCTCCGAGGATTTCGAAAATATCCTTCAAGGTTTGGAAGATACGATGAGGTGATTCGTAAAATATGAGTGTCTCTTTTAAATCTTTCATTTCTTGAAGTTGGTTCTTCCTTTTTTGAGATTTGTGTGGTAGGAATCCTTTAAATATAAAGCCATCGGTTGGAAGGCCAGAAACACTAAGGGCTGTTATCACCGCTGATGGGCCTGGAATAGGAATGACTTTAATATTATTTTTGATAACCAATTGAATAAGACGGTATCCAGGGTCAGAGATACCAGGGGTTCCTGCATCTGAAACGAGTGCTACATTTTCTCCCTCCATCAATTTCGTAAGGATATATTCCCTCTTCTTTATCTCATTGCCTTCAAAATAACTTGTCATGGGTGTTTTAATTTCGAAATGGCTGAGCAGAATTTGAGTCCTTCGTGTATCCTCTGCCGCAATAAGATTGACCTCTTTTAAAATCCTCAGTGCCCTTAAGGTAATGTCTTCGAGGTTTCCTATGGGGGTGGAAACAATATATAGAACCCCTCGATTTTTAATAGAAGAAAAAATTTTCCTTGACCCCTTTGTCTTAATATCCATTTTTGGGACTTCTATATATGAATCATGATTTGAAATTATTTCTATTTTCTAAGATGATATATTTAAGATGGTATTTCAAGGGCTTTTTCAGAGCTCCCAAAAAGAGAATTCTGAAAAAGTCCCGAATTGACCGGGGAGGTAGGGTTCCAAACCCTTCGAATGCGGACATTAAGAAGTTAAATTGTTTACAATCGCTTCAAAGAAAATCAAGCAATTTCAGGGTATTAATCATTAGTGCCAACCTATTATCAGTATCCGCTCGAAGGCTTTTCCACCCCACCTCCCCAGTCTATAAAACTCTCTTTAAATACTTTTCAGAGGCATCAAAAAAAACTATTGACAAATTATCACAAAAAAATAAAAATATAATCATCTCATAAAGTTAGGAAGAAGTCATATGCCTGAGGATATATTGGGAGAAAAGAAGGCACTCGATCTTGGTGCAGAGATGGTTCTTTCGGAGGGAGTTGAAACAGACGAAGAGCTTATTCTCGCCCGAGAATTAACTGCATCCATTGTGAAGACTGTTAAGGCTGTCAGGTTTTATCCTCCAGATAATCCCACAGTCAAGGGATTTCGAGACCAATTGACAAAAAAATTTAATTTCTTTTTAAATAAATATCCTTCTTTTATCCTTCAGGTAGGTGAATACGACCTATCATTCAAGGGGAAGATCTTATATGAAAATAGGGATATGAAATCAAGCCTTTCCTTTATCCTTTATAAGGATGGGGTGAGGGAGATTCGTTTTATGAGGGGTCTTGAGGACTGGGAGGTCCAGGGGTTTATCGATGTTATAAAAGGTGGTGAAAATATTAATGAATTGGAAGATGACATAGTTACTTTACTCTGGGAGAAGGATTTTCTTCACATCAGTTATTTAGCTACTGATGAATTCCTGGAGGATAAGCCAATCCTTATTCCTGAGAATGTGGAGCAATTCAGGGCAAATCTAATTTTCAAACCTATTGGCCACGAAGTGGAAGTGGATATAGTAGAGGAGGGAGAAGGAGAGACCGATCTGGATCGGATACTCCCAAAGTTGATGAAGGGTCGTCCATTTTTAATGGATAGAAATGTCTATTTTCTTACTCATGAGGAAGTGGAAAAACTTAAAAAAGAGGTAGAAGCTGAAATCGATCCAACATTCGTCTTTAATATCAGCGATGTCCTCTTTGAGATATTGGCCTTGGAAAGGTCTCGAGAGCCTTATCAGGATACAGCAAATCTTCTTAATAGAATTTTGGATAGTTTATTGGGTCTTAGTGATTTTAAAAGGGCCTCTGATCTTTTGCAAAGACTTTATATAATCCTCAAAACTTATGACCTCAAAGACTGGCAGAGAGAAATAATTCAAAAATTAATTCACTCTGCAGGAGATGAACAGAGGATTGAAAGGATTGGCAAAATACTCGAAAAGGATGAAATGATTCAACTGGACGATTTAAACCACTACCTTGTGCTTCTTCAACAAAACTCTATAAAACCACTTATTAAATTGCTCGGAGAGGTTAAGAATTCAAAGACGAGAAGGGTGATTTGTGATGCCCTTGCAGAGATTGGAAAGAATTCGATAGAATTATTCACCCCATTCATAGATGATAAGCGATGGTTTCTTGTAAGAAATATTACTTATATATTGGGAAGGATTGGAAAAGAACAGTCTGTTCCTTACGTTCAAAAGATATTAAACCACCAAGATCCACGTGTGAGGCGTGAGGCAATTCTGGCTCTCGGATTAATTGGAGGACAAAAGGCTGTTTCGCTACTGATCAGGGCCCTTACAAATGGAGATCCAAAAATAAGGGCAATTGCTGCAATCAATCTTGGCAAGTTTGGAAAGTCAGCAGGTTTAAATGCATTACTTGAATCTGTCCAATCCAAGGACTTTCAAAAGAGAGATAGCATGGAGATAAAGGCCTTCTTTGATGCCATTGGAATGATTGGTTCTGCTGAGGCCATTCCAGTACTTAAGGAACTTTTGGAGAAAAAGAGCTGGTTTGGTCGCGGGGTTACAGATGAGATTAGGATTGGGGCAGCCAATGCACTTGCCATGATCCCATCTTCGGATGCAAAGGCAATACTGGAGAAGGGTTCGAATTCAAGGGACGAATCTATCAAGAATGCCTGCAGTTTGGCATTAAAGAATATTCCTTCAAAGGAGCAGACTGCTTGATTAACGATAAAAAGATCCAACTCGACGAAGATCAGATCACAAAGATAGGGACAGAGTTTATTATAAGATTTTATCGCCTTTTCAAGGGAACGACCATATATGATCAGAATAATGTGATTGTTGAACAATATTCTCAAGAATGCCATCAGGTGGTAGATCCTGTCATTACACAGGAAAAAGGTCTCTTCCTAAAGATTGTTCGTGATAATTTCTTTTTTAATAATGCAAAGATTCAGATAAGAGCCGATACCTATCCAATATTTAGGGGATTACTAAGTGAGATGAGGAGGCGATGGATAGGAGAGATAGAGATAACAGGCAATATAAATGTAGAACAACTAAAGGAGTTTGTATTTCTCCTTTCCGGGCTTGAGGAGAATAATGAAAGCAACTATATTTACGTGAATAAACAGTTGGAGTACCGCCAGATCAAAGATATTAAGGTCGGAAAATTAGAATTTTTTAAGGACGAGGAGATTTACATCGACTCAGAGGATTTGAAACAGTATTCAAAGGAAATATATTTCAAGACGGTGAGTTTAGTAAAGGAAGTCGTGGAGAGTGTTAGGACACAGAGGGTCCTTAATATTCGAAAGGCCAAGAGGTTGATGCAGAACACTGTAAATGCCATTATTCAGGATGATTCTGCCCTGCTCGGGTTGGCAAATATTAAAAATTATGATGAATATACTTTTAACCATTCTGTCAATGTTGCCATTTACAGCATTGCCATAGGTCAGAGAATTGGTATCCCCAAAAAGCATCTTTCTCACCTTGGGATGGCAGCCCTGTTTCATGATATTGGAAAGACAAAGATTCCAAAAGAGTTGATAAATAAGGAAGGGAAGTTGTCATCTGAAGAATGGGCAATAATGAGATATCATCCTGTATTAGGGGCAGAGATCATCATGAGGATGAAGGAATGGGGAGAGCTTTCTACCCGAATGATTAACGCATCATTTGAACATCACCTTAAATACGATCTTACGGGATATCCGAAACTCGCCCGTAAGAAGAGACTTACACTATTTGGCAGAATAGTTGCTATTGCGGACTTCTATGATGCCCTGGTAAGACCAAGGGTTTATAATCGATTCCCCTATGTATCAGAGAGAATCTTAGGGTTGATGTTAGAACGAAGTGGAACTGACTTCGATCCATCACTGGTTAAGGTTTTTGTAAACATGATAGGGGTCTATCCTCTCGGAACACTCGTTTTATTAAATACCAATGAGATGGGAATTGTCATTCAAATTCAGGAAGAGAGTGAAATGATTGAGAGACCAAAGGTAAATCTCATCTATTATAGTGAGGGTGAATACAGAAAGGGAAAGATTTTAGACCTCACAGAGAAGGATGAAACTACTGGGGAATTTAAATGGACGATTGTAAAGACACTCGATCCAAACGAGTATAACATCAATATAGCAGAATTTCTTATCTAATTTCCTCTTAAAATAAAAGAGTCATTCGTAACCCGTCACTTAAATGGGGCTATTTTAAAAGATCTGGCA
>JBBITW010000021.1:0-29050 GCA_037440525.1 Deltaproteobacteria bacterium | reverse complement strand
GAAGGCCTTAGAAAAACAATCGATTTTTATAGAAAATATAAGAAAGAATACTGGGGATAGTGAATTAGTGATTTAGTGAATTAGGGATTTAAGAATGGTTCCTTTTGTTGATTTAAATAGGGAATATCAAAGTCTCAAAGAAGAGATTTTATCTGCTATTCAGAGGGTATTTGAAAAGGGGCAGTTCATATTGGGCGATGAAGTTTCCCTATTTGAAGAGCAGTTTGCACACTACTGTGGTGTTAGATATGGTGTTGGAGTATCATCAGGAACTGATGCACTTTATTTATCTCTTAAAGCTGCTGGTATCGGAGAAGGGGATGAAGTAATTACTGTCAGTCATTCGTTTGTTGCAACAGCATTGGCCATCTCATTTTCAGGGGCAAAACCAGTCTTTGTGGATATAGACACAGAATCTTATACCATGGATCCTAATTTCCTTGAAAATTATTTAAAAAGAAGGAGGAAAAAGGTAAAGGCAATAATTCCAGTCCATATTTACGGCCATCCTGCAGATATGGATTCAATTATGGAGATTGCAGAAAGATATGGTTTAATTGTTATAGAGGATGCGTGTCAGGCACACGGAGCTAAATTGATGGGTAAAAAGGTTGGTTCATATGGCGCAATGGGATGTTTCAGTTTCTATCCAACAAAGAATCTGGGAGGATATGGGGATGGTGGGATGGTTGTAACCAATAATAAAAAATTTTATGAAAGGCTTCTCCTCCTTAGAAATTATGGAGAAAAAAGGAAATATCACCATTTCATAAAAGGGGAAAACAGTCGTTTGGATGAAATCCAGGCATCGATTCTAAGGATTAAGTTGAAGTTTCTCGACCAATGGAACGAGAAAAGGAGAACCATAGCCCTTCTCTATAAGGAAAGGTTAGAGAGATCAGGGGTGATATGTCCGGTTGAAAAGGAAGGGGTTTTTCATGTTTATCACCTCTTTGTGATACGATTTAGAAAAAGAGATATCCTTAAGAACTTTTTAAAAGAGAATGGAATCGAGACATTAATCCATTACCCAATTCCAATACATCTACAGAAGGCTTTTAAAGATTTAGGATATAAGAGAGGTGATCTTCCCACAACAGAAAGATATTGTAAGGAGATTCTTTCCCTTCCATTATTTAATGGTATTACCGAATCAGAGGTAGATAATGTTATAAATCGAGTTGAGATATTTACAAAAAGGATTTCTCAAAAAGGTCAAAATTAATTTAAAAAGGGTTAAATCATTATTACTTGGAGTAATTAAATCTTTATAATTGCCTCCCTCATCTTCTCTTAATGCATGGGGAGATGGTTACTTCCCACCTCCCCTCTCCACAATGCATGGGGAGAGGGTTAGGGTGAGGGGTTAATAACATAATTGCCGATGAAAATCTTACAACTTTTCAGTGATTGGAAATGGACAGGGCCTGCAGAGCCTGTTTTAAACCTCAGTAAAGAGTTGATTAGAAGAGGTCATGAAGTCATCATCGCCTATCAGAAACCTCCTTTCGAGATAGATGATAGTTTTGAAAAAAGAATCTATAATGGAAGGATTAAGGCTACAGACCAATTCCATCTAAACCCTTCTCTTAAGTTTTTTCACTTTTCCTCAATTTATAAAAATATAATTGATATCTTTCGCCTAAAAAATTTTATAAAAGAAGAGAACTTTGATATCTTAAATGTTCATCAGTCTCATGATCATATAATTGGAGGTATTGCAGCCCGTGGATCAGGCTCTTCAACCGTTGTTATAAGAACAGATCATAAACGTGAATCAATAGAGTCAAACTTTGGTAATCGGATTCTTATATCTCACTTGACTGATGGGATAATAACATTTGCTGAGAAATCAAGACGAGATGACTTAACTCATTTTAAAATTCCTGAAGAGAGAATATGCAAGGTTATACCTGCACTTGATTTGGAGCGATATAAACCCCGTAACAATTTTAAAGATATGAGAGGGGAGTTTGGAATTAAGAAGGATGAAACAGTTATTGGGATGGTTGCGCGATTTCAAAAGTATAGAAGAACAGAGGTATTTCTTGAAGCAATGAAGATCATAATAAAGAATCATCCTAAGGCAAAACTGCTTCTGGTAGGCCGTTCAAGTCAGTTGAACGAAAGCGTAATAAAACCAATGAAAAGGCTCGGTATCGAACCATGGGTAGTGCTGGGTGGGTATCGAAAGGATGATTATATTGATACACTTGCCTGCATGGATATCTTTGTCTTTCTGATGGCAGGCTCCGATGGAACAGCAAGGGCATTAAGGGAGGCAATGGCAATGGGGAAACCTGTTATTGTTGCAAATCGTGGAATGCTTCCTGAATTAGTGGAGGATGGGATTTCTGGTATAGTGGTAAGCGATAAAGCAGAGGAATTGGCTAAGGCCACAATACAACTTTTAAAAAACAATGAGCTCAGGAAAAGAATGGGAGAGGAGGCATATAGAAGAGCACATCAAGAATTCAGATTAGATCGTCAGGCGGAAGAAGTTGAAAGATTTTATTACAAAATAATCAGGCTGGGAAGATGGAGAAAAAGATAAGGTTTGCTACAGCAATTTTGGATTTTTCAATTAAAAAAGGAGGAGCTGAAAGATATCTGTTTGATCTATGTACTTATTTAGCCAAAGAGGGTAATGAAGTACATGTATATGCAGAAGATTGGGACAAAGAAATCCCAGAAATTTATTACCATAGGATAAAAACGATTCCATTCCCACAAAGCCTACGTCTCCTAAGTTTTGCCTTAAGGGCAACGAAGGAGATGGAAAAGGGAGATTATGATGTAACATTAGGGGTGGGTAATACATTAAAGGCCGATATAATCCAGCCACGTGGTGGTGTTCACTGGGCATGGTTCTGGCTAAGCCTGAGGGCTTATGATAACCCATTCATATGGATCATAAAGCTTTTTGGAAGGATTTTTAGCTTGAAGCAATGGGTGGGTGGATTTATTGAAGATGCGCCTTATAAAAATAAAAATTTTTATAAGGTCATTGCCATATCAGAAATGATTAAAAAGGATATGATTCATTGGTATAAGATCCCTGATGATAGAATCATTGTTGATTATAATGGTGTAGATATCGAACGTTTTCATCCCAGAAATCGAAAGTATAGGGATGAGATTCGAAGAAGATTTAATATCGGAGAGGAATTTGTTATCCTATTTGTCTCAAATAATTTCCGTATGAAGGGACTGCGATATTTGATCATGGCAATCTCGAAGATTAAACTGGAGGGAGAGCATTTCTTCAAACTTCTGGTTTTGGGAAGGGATCGGAAAGATCCTTATCTCAGATTGGCAAAAAGAATGGGAGTTTTACAGGAATTGATTTTTGCTGGAAGCACTGATATGCCTGAAAAATATTATGGAGCTTCAGACATTCTCGTACATCCTACATTCTATGACGCCTGTTCAAGAACTGTATTAGAGGCCATGGCGAGTGGGTTGCCAGTGATAACAACTTATTCAAATGGAGCAAGTGGAATATTAACAGATGGCGAGGAAGGAATTGTTATCAAAGACCCAAGAGATATAGAAGTCCTTTCGAAGAGTATCCTATTCTTTTTTGATAAAGAGAGAAGAGCAAAGGCATCAGTCCTTGCCCGTCAATGTGTAGAAAAATATTCCTTTGATAGAAATATGGAAAAGATGAAAGAGATTTTCTACAAATATATAGATACGAAAGGTTATATGAGAAAAGGCTTATGATTAAGGGTAAAGAAAGAGATTGAGGGGATGGAAGATTTAAAGGGTAATTTCAATTGGAGTAATTTTTATTCATGCAGAAGAATGATTCGAAGTCAATACCCAAATGTCTATAACCTTAAGATCAGAAAGAAATTGAAAGATATTGTCTTTGAGGAGTTAAGGGATGGTAATAAAATACTCGATGTAGGGGCCTATGACAGAGGTTTGAGAGAGGGGATTATTGATAAATTCCCCTCTGTTATCTATAAAAGTATGGATATTGATAGGAACAATTTCCATGATTATTATAACCTTGATGAAATTTCTGAATCCTTTGATTTGATCATATTCTCTCAGGTGATTGAACATCTTGAATTGAAAGAGGGCATTTTTGTTTTGGAGAAACTTTTTCGGTTGTTAAATAGAGGAGGGAAGATAATTGTATCTACCCCTAACATTCATCATCCAAATCGCTACTGGGATACTGACCACAAGACTCCATACCGTTATGACGAGCTTGGAGGGATTCTTTTTTCTTTGGGTTTTAAAATAGAAAAGATTTATCGAATCTATAATGCCCCCCTCTTACAACGTTTTTTCCGAATTTATATTGCCTCCTATCTGCATAAATATCTTGATATCGATTTTGCAAGATCTATTATAGTGGTAGCGACAAAAAAATGAAGTTGGCTTTTCTCGTCCATAGTATAGATGGTCCAAGCACAAGATATCGTGTTCTTCAGTACCTCCCTTATTTTAAAAAAAGAGGGTGGGATACATGGGTATTTCAAATTCCCAAGGAGTTTAGAAAGAGAATCCAGCTCTTTTTCTCTCTAAGGGAGTATGATATCATTTTCCTTCAGAAGAGACTTTTAGGAAATCCCAGCAGACACCTACTGAGAAGAAATTCCAAAATTCTTGTTTTTGATTTTGACGATTCCATTATGTACCGAGATTCAAGGAAAGGTGAATTTTACTCAACTAAAAGGAGAAAAAGGTTTATAGGAATGATTAAAATGTCTGATATAGTAATCGCTGGGAATGATTATTTGAAAGAACAGGCAATCAATTATAATAATAATATCTTTATAGTACCCACTCCTGTCAATATGGAGCGTTACAAACCAAAAATCTATTCTCAAGACCATTTTAAAATAACTTTGGGGTGGATTGGAAGTAGTTCGACTCTTTTTTATCTGGAACAGATTAAAGATTATTTAGATCATCTCTTTATAAAATACTCGAATACCCAATTAAAAATTGTATCAGACCATTTTATTTCCTGCAATAAAATTCCAGTTATAAAAAAGAGGTGGGACTACGAAAAAGAGATTGAGGATCTTCACTCCTTTGATATAGGTTTGATGCCACTTATTGATGATCCCTGGTCAAGAGGGAAATGCGCCTTTAAATTATTACAATACATGGCAATTGGAATTCCTGCCGTATGTTCACCTGTGGGGGTTAGTAAAGAAATTATTCAACATGGTGTTAATGGTTTTTTTGCAATGGATGAGAGTGGCTGGCTTGAAAGTATTGGGAAACTCATTGATAATGCAGATTTACGAGAAGAGGTAGGGAAAAGGGCTTTGGAAACTGTGAAGGAAAAATATGCTCTCGAATTATGGGCTTCTAAACTTTTAGAGATATTTGATTCTTTCCAAAGATATTAATGAGAGCATAAAATAAATGACACCCTGATGAGGGTTCGACTTACCCTACGAGAAATTCAACAAATCTTAAACATAGGGCAAGGGTTTGTCCCTTGCCGCATTTGGTTTCATTTTTTGGTATGGGGAAAATGAGTAAGTTGGGATAAGGGTTTTAGAATAAGTTCCCCGATTTATTAACCATAAAAGACCATAGGACTATGGCAGACAGGCATTCTTATAAAAAAATAGCAATAGGTGAATTCAAGGGATGGATGGATGAAGGGCTTTTAGACATATTGCCATCCAGTTTCTTAGAAAATCCTGTATCTTCTATTAAAGAAATTGGAGGAAAGGTAATAAAGGAATCAAAATTACGCTGGTCGTCAATAATAGTTAGTCCAGATGGGAAAAGGATCTTTTTAAAAAAAGATATAACCAAAGGATGGTTTGAGTCATTCAAATATCTTTTTCTTCCATCAAAGGCACAGAGAGAGTGGTTTATTGCACATCAATTGAAAAGATACAACCTACCTATTCCTGAGCCATTGGGTTGGATGGAGCGGGTAAGTGGAGGGTTTGTAAAGGAGAGTTATTATTTTTCAAAAGCGATAGGATCAGGGGCTTCATTAATCGATGATCCAATGAAACTAAAAGATGGATCAACGCAATTTGAGTTGGCGAAGACATTAAAGAAGATACACGATAAGGGTTTATTTCATAAAGACCTCCATGCAGGAAATCTATTGTGGGATGGAAATTCATTCTATATAACTGATTTACATCGGGCGAAGATTTTTCATTCTCTTCCGCTAAGGAAGAGATTATGGAATATGTCTCAACTTTTTCATTCTTTAAGACATATTTGGAGTGAAAAGGAGCGAATTCAATTTATTGAGAAATATTTTGAAGACGAACATATTCATATACAAAAAAGTAGAGAGTTACTGGAGAGGATTTATTTTTTAATGAGCTATCTTCAAAAAAGACAATGGCAAAGCAGGTCGAAACGTTGTTTAAAAAATAGCACAGAATTTTCAATTATAAAGGATAAGGGATTTCTTTATTATCATCGAAGAGATTTTCCATTGGATCAAATAAAAAGGATCGTTGATGCTCATATCAAACTTGCGAAAGAGATGCCTTCTTGTTTAGTGAAAAGGAGTGAAAAGGTTGCAATATCCATTTTGAATGGCGAAGAAAGTAGGGTCTGTGTGAAACAGTTTAAATATAATGATTTTTGGAGTTCTATAAAAGAAAATTTAAGACCTTCAAAAGGTATGAAGGCCTGGGTAGCTGGTAATAGTCTCATTGTTAGAGGCATTAATTCACTTAAGCCTCTTGCCCTCATGGAGATAAGAGATAGATTGAAACTTCGAGAAAGCATTTTTTTAATAGAGTCGCCTTTGACAAATCAGGAGCTTGATCGTTATATATTAGGGGGGTTTGTAAATTGGAAAGAGAAGACAATTTTTATTAAAACTTTTGCGAAATGGCTTTTCAATCTCCATCAGAGAAAGATATATCATAAAGACATGAAAACCTCGAATATCTTGGTTTTAAGAAAAGATAAAGGTTGGGATTTTTTTTTAATTGATATGGAAGATATCCAATTGGATAAGGAAATTACAGAGAGAAGGTTATTTAAAAATTTACTTCAACTCAATACATCAACTCCTGATGTTATTAAAGGAACAGATCGCCTTCTTTTTTTTAGGGAATACCTTTATTTGAACCCAATTGTAAAAGACAGAAAGGTTTTTATTAAAAGATTAATGGAGGAGAGTAAAAAGAGGGGATCAGTGTATGCTTTTCAAAAGTGAGGAGCAATTGGTTGAAGAGATTTACTTAAGTTTTTTTATTTGGGCTTTTATATAATTTATGGATATTTCAATTATTATTGTAAATTGGAATACAAAGGATAATCTACTAAATTGTTTAGAATCTATCTTTAAACATTTGAGGAATATCAATGGGGAAGTGATTGTAGTAGATAATGGTTCTAAGGATGGAAGCATTGAGGCGTTGAAAATTTATTATCCCTCTGTTCGGTTAATAGAAAATAAGAGTAATTTAGGTTTCGCAAAGGCTGTTAACCAGGGTCTTAGAAAGGCGCAAGCTAAATATATACTACTGCTTAACCCTGATACTCAAATAAAAGACAATACAGTGAAAAAGTTGATTAACTTTATGCAGGTTAATCCAGAGACTGGAATAGCTGGAGCCCATCTTTTGAATGTCGATGGTTCAAAACAAAATTCCATAGCAAATTTTCCATCTCTTGCTACTGAACTTCTTAATAAGAGACTCTTAAGATGGTTATTTCCAAATCGTTTTTTAGGAAAAGAGAAGAATTATTCGGAACCAATTGAGGTTGATTCTGTAATTGGTGCATGTATGATGTTAAGATGTGAGGCTATAGAAAAGGCAGGGATGATGGATGAGGATTATTTCCTCTTTTTTGAAGAAACAGATCTATGTTATAGGGTAAAAAAAGCAGGGTTTAAAGTTTACCATGTGCCAGAAGCTGAGGCGATACATTTTCAGGGTAAGAGCATTGAAAGAGAGAAAAAGAGGGCCAAGGTCGAATATTACCGTTCACGTTACCTTTTCTTCAGAAAGCATAGAGGGAGATGGCAGGAGCTAATCCTGAGGATTGGGTTGTTGGTTAGATTGGTCATTGAGGAGATCTCTATGTTTCTGGCTTGTCTTTTCACACTTTTCTCAATAACGAAGTGGAGAAAAAGGTTCTCCATATATTCCTATCTCTTATGGTGGCATCTCAAAGGATGCCCTGAAGGCATGGGGCTTAAACAGTGAGCCTGGAGCAAAGGGCATGGAGCATAGAGAAGAGATTTTTGCTGGGTAATTTGTTAACGCTATGAATTTTGCGCTTTGCATTTGAAGGGAGGTTTTATGATTGGTATAGCGGTAATTGGAGCAGGGGCCTGGGGTAAAAACCATATAAGGGTTTTCTCAGAGATGCCAAATGTTTGGCTAAAATATATTTGTGATAAAGATTCTTTAAAGTTAAATGCTCTACAAAAGTTATATCCACGCTCAAAAATGATTAACGAGATCAATCCAATCCTTGAAGATCCAGAGGTAAAAGGTGTTGTTATTACATCATCTGCAATTTCCCATTTCCCTCTGGCACGTGAGGTTTTACTTTCAGAAAAGGATGTTTTTGTTGAAAAGCCAATGGCCCTTAATATTAAAGATTCAGAAGAGATGATAGGAATAGCAAATAAAAAAAATCGGATTTTAATGGTCGGTCACCTTTTAATCTATCATCCAGTAATAGATCGTTTAAAGAATATGGTCAATGGAGGAGAATTAGGCAGGATTTATTATATATATACCCAGAGAGTAAATCTCGGGATTATACGTCAAGATGAAAATGCATTATGGTCTTTTGCCCCACATGACATATCAGTTATTCTTCACATACTCGAAGAAAGGCCTCTGGCGGTTTCAGCACATGGAGAAAGCTATCTTCAAAAAGGGATTGAAGATGTTGTCTTTTTGAACCTCAGGTTTTCGGACGAGAAGATGGCAAATATTCATATGAGCTGGCTTGATCCCCATAAAATAAGAAAGATTACAATTGTAGGTTCAAAAAAGATGGTTGTTTTTGATGATATGGAGACAACTGAGAAATTAAAGGTATATGATAGAGGCGTAAAAAATATCTCCTATGATACATATGGTGAATACTTAAGCCTTAGATTTGGGGATATAACCATACCAAGTATAAAGATGATAGAACCTCTTCGAGCAGAAGCAGAACATTTTATCCATTGTATAGAGTCAAGATCAAAGCCGAAAACTGGACCAGAACAGGGATTAGAGGTAGTAAAGATACTTATTGCTGCAGAGGAGTCTCTTAAAAAGAAAGGGGCACCAGTAGCAATTAATTAAAAATATGGGTGGAGATGAAAATATGAATAATTATTTTGTGCATCCGACAGCTATTGTCGATGAACCTGTTGAAATCGGGGAAGGAACAAAGATATGGCATTTCTCTCATATTATGTCAGGGGCAAAGATTGGAAAGAATTGCGTAATTGGTCAGAATGTGTTTATTGGTTCTGGAGCTGTCATTGGTAACAATATTAAAATTCAGAATAATGTATCCATTTATGATGGGGTCTTTTTAGAGGATGATGTTTTCTGTGGACCATCAATGGTTTTTACAAATGTTTTTAATCCGAGAAGTTTTATATCGAGAAAGAAGGAATTTAGAAAGACAATCGTGAAAAAAGGGGCAACAATAGGGGCTAATGCAACGATTGTCTGCGGGAATACCATAGGTCAATATGCCTTTATTGGTGCCGGCTCGGTGGTGACGAAGGATGTCCCTGATTATGCACTGGTTTATGGAAATCCATCAAAGGTCAAAGGTTGGATATGTCAGTGTGCAGAAGAAATTACATTTCGATCTGGTAAAGCCATCTGTAAGGCTTGTGGTAAAAAATATTGGAAAGACCGTAATGGGGTGAGATTAATATAAATGCTGAAAGTAGCGACAATAGTAGGGGCGAGACCACAATTTATCAAGGCTGCATCGATCAGCCGAACGATTCAGACTTTTAATAGAAAAGCAGGAAAGAATTATGTTCAAGAAATCTTAGTCCACACAGGGCAACACTATGATTATTTAATGGATCAGGTTTTTTTTGAAGAGCTTGAGATTCCGAAGCCAAAATATCATTTAGGGGTGGGCTCTGGATCACATGCCCGACAGACTGGATTAATCCTTGAGCGAATTGAAGCTGTTTTGACAAAGGAAAAACCTAAAGTGGTCATAGTTTATGGAGATACGAACTCAACATTGGGTGGAGCATTGGCATCCGCAAAAATGAATATCCCTGTGGCTCATGTGGAAGCTGGTTTGAGGAGTTACGATCGAGGTATGCCTGAGGAAGTAAATCGTGTTCTTAGTGATCATCTATCTACTTTTCTATTTTGTCCAACAAGTCAGGCGGTTAAGAATTTAAAAAAGGAGGGGATAAAAGATGGAAAGGCGAGGATTGTAAAAAATGTTGGCGATGTCATGTATGATTCTGTGCTCCATTATTCTAAAATTGCTGAAAAAAGGTCATCGATTTTGAAAGATTTAGGCCTTATCACTCCTCACCTCTCACTAACAACGAATTACTACTTAGTGACTCTTCACCGTGCCGAAAATACCGATAATCATAAAAGGTTGAAATCTATTCTCAAGGCCCTGAATGAAATCGGCAAAGAGTATATCGTTGTTCTCCCACTTCATCCAAGGACTCGAAAAATGATGAACATTTATCATTTCTCCATAATGAATGATCGGATAAGGATCATCGAACCTGTTTCCTATCTCAATATGCTCATGTTAGAAAAGAATGCAAGAATCATCCTCACTGACTCTGGAGGTGTCCAGAAAGAGGCATTCTGGTTTGGTGTTCCCTGCATAACTTTAAGGGATGAAACAGAATGGATAGAAACAGTCAAAAGTGGATGGAATATTCTGGTTGGAGCCGATACTCAAAAGATTATTGAAGGGTTGGAATTTTTGAAAAAAAAGAGGCTAAATAAAGATAGAAGAGATTTTTTTGGAGATGGTAGGGCAGCAGAGAAGATTATCAATATATTAAGTAAAAACTTATAATGTAGCCGCCCCTTCAGGGTTCGATGGTTTAGGCTTAACGCCAAGGGCGGCCCGCCATAGGCGCGACTCGCCCAGGGCAGTTTGACCCTCACTAAGTGGGTTTTTTTGAGGCGGGCTAAAGGATGCCTCTATAGGTTTCTTTTAGAAGAATCGCTAAATTTAGGAAATATAAATGAAAGAAAGAGAAGGAATAATCAATATTTTAAAGAATTTTTTTAATGAGAGAGCTGAGGATTTCCATATAGAAATGGCATTCTTATTCGGCTCCTGGGCAAAGGGATTTCCCGTGAAGGAGTCAGATATAGATATTGCAATTGTTTTTAGTGAGAAATTAGATTCCCAAAAGGTGTTTGAATATTTGACTGAAGTCTCATATAGACTAATAAAAATTATTGGGAAGGAAGTCAATTCGATTCATATCCGAAAGGATTTCGATAAGCCTATGCTTTATTATAATGCAATTGTTCTTGGGGTTCCTGTCTATATCAAGGATGAACAAAGCTATATTGATATCAAGAATGAGGCCATTTTCCAGATGGAAGATTTCAGTATATTTGGAATCCCATGGCAGATCAGATTATGTGAGAAAAATCTAAAGGAAATAAATCATGATAAAATATAGATATGCGCATGGAAGAATTCTTGAATCGATTCAGTATATTTCTCAAGAAATAAAGGAGTTCGAGACAGAATATGCAGATAAGAGCTGGTTGGATTACCAAAATGACAGAAAGCTTCAGAAATTGATGGAAAGAACTGTTGAAAACATACTCACTGCACTGATTGAAGTAAGCGGAACCATTTTGACGCAGGAGGGGATTCCAATTGAAAATTATAGTGATGCCTTGAAAAAAATCGGAGAATTTTTTGGATTTTTAGCAGAGGAGCAGGAAGATTTAGCGAAACTTGCTATACAGAGAAATAGACTTGCCCATCGATATTTAAATTTCAGATGGGAAGCTATAAAGATGTTTAAAGAAAAGAAAAATTTGGTAATGGAACTTTTAAAGAGAATATTAGAAAGAGAAGAAAAGGGAATAGAAGAGATTTAGAGATGGCTATAGATAATTTTTATTGTGAAGCGAGAAGAGGTTGCTACTTATAGAGTGAAATAGTTTGCATTCAAAAACCATAATTCGTTTTTAATACCTTTTCAGAAATCTCAAATGAGACCTCTAAAAAAGTCCTGAATTGACTGGAGAGGTAGGGTTCCAAACCCTTTGAATGCGGACATTGAGGAGTTAAATTGTTAACAATCGCTTCAAAGAAAATCAAGCATTTTCAGGGTATTAATCATTAATGCTAAACTTTTTGAGGTATCCGCTCAAAGGCTTTTCCACCCCACCTCCCCAATCTTTAAAAAATATCTTAAATACTTTTTCAGAGACCACCAAATTTTCTATTGACAATTTAATTTTTTTTGTTATTATTGTTCTAAAAACGAACAATATTGTTCCAAAAACGAACAAAATTAAATCAAGAAGGGTAGATCTTATGGTTACTTACTCTCCATTATTTAAACCGTCAGAGAAGATGCGTGACCTTCAGTTCCTTGAAGAGATTGAAAGGAATCCCAAAGTCTCGCAGCGAGAACTTTCGAATAAATTTGGGATTGCCTTAGGGGTAACAAATGCATGCATCAAGAGAATGGCAAGAAGAGGGCTTATTCGGTTAAGGGGATTTCCGCCTCGGAGGATTGCATATTATCTTACGCCTAAAGGATTTGTAGAAAAAGCGAATCTGACACTAAGATTTTTTTCATATAATATCCGTCATTATGTAGAAATGAAAAAGCAGATTTCACAGAAACTTCTTGAATTGCAGAATAAAGGGATAAAGAGAATTGCATTTTATGGGATAAGCGACGAGATGGAGGTTGCTTATATAACACTTCAGGGACTAAATATTGAACTTGTAGGCATCCTTGAAGAAAATCCATCATTAGAAGGGAAAAAGATATTTGGCAAGACTATTTATAATTTGAGAGAAATAGAGGACTTAAATCCTGATGCAATTCTCATTACTTCAGTGAGCGATCGTGAAAAAAAGAAGAAGAAATTATTGGAAGTCCAGGAATTAAATGGGATTAGAATCGAATCTCTTTAATCTAAAAATTCAAAGGCGTTACTACGGTCATGGGGTTATAAATCATTAATGAAGAGAGAGGGAGATTTAAAAATTCTGAAGATATGGCCAGAGGGGAAAAAGGTTTTTATTTCTCTGCCCATCTTCTATAAAATTATGATTCTCCTTCTTATAACATTTGTAACAAGATTCCTCATTTTTCTTCAAACTAAGATGATTACAAATGACGGGGTTGTTTACATTCAGATGGCTAAACAATTTTCAGAAGGCAAATTTGAAGGAATTTCTGGGACATACTTCAATCTATATCCCTTTCTTATCTTTTTTGTTAATAAATTTGTTGGAGATTGGGAATTAAGCGGACAGATCATCTCTTTTATTTTTAGTACACTTACAGTGATTCCTATCTTTCTATTAGGTAGAAGTCTATTTAGTGAAAAGATAGGCTGGATTTCATCCATCTTCTATATGATTCTTCCCAATTTTCTAAGATATTCAGCCGATGTCCTAAGAGAACCCCTCAGTTGGTTCTTAATTGCTAATACTATTTTGCTCGTATGGGTTGGCATAAAAAAGGGGAGCCTAATCACCTTTGGAGTGGCAAGTATTAGTGCCGCCTTAGGCGCAATGACCCGAGTCGAAGGATCCATCATATGGATTATCCTAACAATATTTATTGCATTAAGAAAAGGGCAGGGCCTCTCATTAAAAAAGCGAATAGCTCAGGTAATATTTTTCATATTTCTCTGCCCAATGATTCTTATTTTATTATCTTTTTTTGCAAGATTGGGTTCAGAAAAGATAGCAATAAAGGAGATGTCAACTTTCTCAATAAATACAGTTCTTTCAAACATATATACATCTATAAGGCCTGGGGACCCAATTGGCCGTATCAACACTGAGGTTTATAAAAAGTTACCTCCATTAACCCAAGATGCCCTTGAATTGGCCAGACGCCATAGGATAGTATTGGCCATTTCTGAAGTGATATACAAATTCATTAAATCTTCAAATTTAATTATTTTCCTCATCATTTTTGGTCTTTGGAAAAGAAGGAAGGATGGTTTTGAATCTTCTGATTGGTATTTAATATATCTAATTATTGCTTTGTTTGGAATGTCTGTTTTCTACACCCGTCAGAGTTATTACTTCAGCACTAGGCATGGTCTAATGATCGTCCTGCCTTTCCTTTATTTTGGAGCTCATGGATTAGATTTTTTATCAGAGTTATTTAATCGGGCAAAAGATAAAACCTATCTTAAGAGGATGGTTATAAGTAGGTATTTATTGCATGTTATTATACTCCTTCTATTATTATTTTTCTTTATAAAGGGTTTATCACCCATCAGAGCAGATAAAGTGAATATCAAAGAGACTGGGCTCTGGTTAAAGAAGAATGGATATAGTGGTTCTGTGATTATGGGATCAAAAGAATTTATTCGTTTGGCTTTTTATACAGATGGGAAATTTTTGGAAATTCCTGATTCCTGGGAAAAGGTTATTGAAAAAGTCAGTCAGAATGGTGTGAGGATTATTGTAATTGATACATGTTCAATCGAGCGAGAGTTCCCAACTTTTTATTCAGATTTGAAGAACATAAAACTTTCTCTCCTTAAGTCATTCAAAGGCCAGGGGAGAGAATGCTTTATAGAGGTTTTCAGGGTTAATTAATTCCATATCCAATATAGATCAGGTCTATAATTGGGATTCACTAAAAAAGTCAAAGTGTTAGGTCGATTACAGATGGAGATGTAATCGAGAGGGCGGAGCTTTTACCAAATGAACTGGTATGCAGTCTATACACGTTCACGACATGAGCAGAAAGTGAACGAAAGCTTGGAGAGGAAAAAGATAGAGACATTTCTCCCCCTGATTGAGCGATGGAGCCGGAGAAAGGACCGCAGAAAGAAAATAAGGGTGCCACTTTTTCCGGGTTATCTATTTATTCATTCGGATATGGATCCCCATACCCATTTGGAAATTTTAAAGACTAAAAGCGTTGTTCGAATCCTTTGCAATGAAGAGAAGCCAGCCACTATACCTGATGAACAGATTCATGCTATTCAGGTTTTAATAAAAAATGGTGTAGCTGTAACTCCAATTCCTTATTTGAAGGAAGGGATGAGGGTGCGAGTTGTTAATGGTATCCTTACAGGAATTGAAGGAATTCTTTTAAAGGCAAAGCCCAACAAGCATCGCCTTGTTCTATCTGTAGATTTATTAAAGGAGGCAGTTTCTGTAGAAATCGATGAACTTGATATCGAACCCATTTCTTTACTATGATAGTAATTTTCCTAAATGCTGGAGAAATTAAAAAATACCTTCCATTTATATCGATTTCATTAGATTGAGGATTTTTAGCTTGAGTTAATAAGAGAATAGGGAGATTTAGGGGAAAATGGAAGAATGACAGAGTGGGCAAGGTTTTTAAAAAAGATTAAGGATTCTATTATCTCTTTTTATGGGGAGAATCTTCTTTCTGCTGTGGTATTTGGTTCTGCAGCAAGAGAGGATTTCCAGAAAGGGAGTGACCTTGATCTATTAATCATTCTTCGTGAAAATAAAGATTCTATGGGAAAAAGGATTGATGAATTTATGAAATTATTTCGCGAGATAAGAAATTCCATTGAATTTTCATCTGCTAAATCCTGTGGACTTCCACATAAGATTGAACCAGTTATCCTTACATTAGAAGAATTCAAACTCCATCCACCCTTACTTCTGGACCTAACCACTGATGCAAAAATCCTTATAGATGAGAAAGATATTTTCTCAAATGAGATTGACCTATTAAAAAAAAGTCTTCAAGAGATTGGTGCAAAGAAGGTTTTCTTAAGGGATGGAAGATGGTATTGGGTACTTAAACCAGGTATTAAATGGGGAGAAAAAGTGGTTATATGAACAGTTATGATATGGCGGAGGATTATTTGAAAAGGTCTGAAAGATGCTTAAGGGAGGCAGAAAATGCATTAAAAGAAGATGATTATCCAATGGCAATAAGACGTTCGCAGGAATGTATAGAGCTTTCTGTAAAGGGAATTCTTAGGGTTGTATCTATAGAATTTCCAAAGGAGCATGACATAAGTGATGTTCTGATAAGTCCGCCATGGGAGAAAATAGGATCTCCTAAATGGTTTGTGGAACGAATAGAAGAGATAGCAAAAATCATGCAAGAGATAACTCCTAAAAGAGGACCAGCAATGTATGGTTTTGAAAGGGAAATGAAACCTGCAAGTTCAATCTTTTCTATAGAGGATGGTCAAAAGGCAACCCAAAATGCCAGGTTCGTATATGAGATTTGTATAAAATTTTTAAAAATGTGGAAAGTCCAGCCTAAAGATATATGAAATTTATCATGTGAATGTAATCTTATTTCAAGATTAATAAGAAGAGGAAATGTTAAATGGTTAAAAGGGCATTGATAACAGGAATTACAGGACAAGATGGTTCATATTTGGCTGAATTTCTATTAGCCAAAGGATATGAAGTTCATGGAATTGTAAGGCGAGTTGCTATTGAAGACCCTAAGCATAGATTATGGCGCATAAAAGATATCCTCGATAAGATAACTCTACATCCTGGTTCCTTAGAGAGTTATGCCTCAATCTTCAAAATCATTGAGGAGATAAGGCCTGATGAATGTTATCATTTAGCGGCTCAGAGTTATGTAAGTTATTCGTTTGAAGATGAATTTTCTACAATCAATACGAACATCAATGGAACACATTTTGTTCTTTCTGCAATTAAAGAGAAGGTTCCTGAATGTAGATTCTACTTTGCTGGAAGTTCAGAGATGTTTGGGAATGCAAAAGAGTCTCCTCAGAATGAGAATACACCTTTTCATCCCAGGTCACCCTATGGTATATCGAAACTTGCCGGTTTTGAATTAACAAGAAATTACCGTGATTCATATAACCTCTTTGCAACTTCAGGTATTCTCTTCAATCACGAATCTCCAAGAAGGGGATATGAGTTCGTAACTCGGAAGATTTCAAATGGAGTTGCAGAGATTAAGCTGGGATTATCAAATGAATTGAGGCTTGGAAACTTAGATGCCCAAAGGGATTGGGGGTTTGCTGGAGATTATGTTGAGGCCATGTGGCTCATGCTCCAGCAGGATGAGCCGGATGACTATGTGATTGCTACAGGCGAGTCACACTCTGTCAGGGAATTTTTAGAGTTGGCCTTCAGTTACGTTAATCTTGATTGGCATGATTATTTATATATTGATGAGAGGCTTTACCGACCTGGCGAAATCCATCAGTTGAGGGGTGATTACAGTAAAAGTAAGCAGAGATTGGGCTGGGAGCCAAAAGTCCGTTTTAATGAGCTTGTTCAGATGATGGTGGATTCTGACCTTAAGTTGTTAAAAAATAGATTAGAAAAAAAATAGTTTGTTTGACTGATCAAAGAAAGGATTGAGATGGAGAAGGAATTTTTAAATGATAAGACAATTTTAATAACAGGTGGCACAGGTTCATTTGGTCAAAAGTGTACAGAGATTATTTTAAACCGATATAAACCGAAGAGATTGATTATTTTAAGCCGTGACGAACTCAAACAGTTCGAGATGGCCCATACCTTCTCTATGGAAAAATATGACTGTATTAGATACTTCATAGGGGATGTCCGAGATAAGGAACGTCTATATCGAGCATTTCATGAGGTTGATTATGTGATACATGCAGCTGCCCTGAAGCAGGTTCCGGCCGCCGAGTATAATCCCTTTGAAGCAGTAAAGACAAATATACTCGGAGCTCAAAATGTGATAAATGTGGCCATCGATCAAGGTGTAAAGAGGGTTATTGCCCTAAGCACAGATAAGGCGGCTAACCCAGTGAATCTTTACGGAGCAACAAAATTATGTTCTGATAAACTCTTTATAGCAGGTAATTCTTATGTTGGTTTTGATGACACAATCTTTAGTGTTGTGCGATATGGAAATGTAGTAGGAAGCAGAGGAAGTGTGATTCCCTTCTTTTTAAAGCAAAAAGAGAAAGGTGTGATTCCAATTACAGATCCGAGAATGACGAGATTCTGGATCACATTGGAGCAGGGTGTTAATTTTGTTCTCGATTGCTTAGAACGTATGGTAGGAGGAGAGCTTTTTGTTCCCAAAGTTCCGAGTATGAATATCATGGATGTGGTAAAGGCCATTTGTCCTGGATGTAGGACAGAGATCATTGGGATACGCCCTGGTGAGAAGCTTCATGAGGTGATGATTCCAAGAGATGATGCCCGTAATACACTTGAGTTCGATAACTTTTATATGATTAAACCTGACTTCAGGTTTTTTAAGCGAAGGTTTAAAAACAACGAAGGAAAACCAGTCCCTGAAGATTTTGAGTATAATTCCAAGACCAACACCTGGTGGTTAACAATAGAAGAACTAAGGGAGATGGTGAAAAATCTATATGGGTTTGATTCCATATAGCAGACAGATTATTGAAGAAGAAGATATCTCATCTGTTATCGAAGTATTAAGATCTGACTGGCTAACAACAGGTCCAAAGGTATTGGAGTTTGAAGAGAAATTTGCAAATCAAGTTGGAGCAAGATACGCAATATCAGTTAGCTCTGGCACTGCAGCCCTTCACAGTGCAATGTTTGCATTGGGTATTGGTTGTGGAGATGAAGTAATCGTTCCAGCAATCACCTTTGCTGCCAGTGCCAATTGTGTTGTTTATCAAGGAGGAACACCTGTATTTGTAGATGTAGACCCTGATACATTACTTATCGATCCCTCTCAGGTTGAAGTAAAGATAAATCAAAGGACAAAGGCCATTGTTGCAGTTGATTATGCAGGACATCCATGTGATTACGATCGACTTCGTGAGATTGCAATTCATCATGACCTGTATCTTGTTGCAGATGCATGCCATTCCCTGGGTGGCAAATATAAAGGGCGCAATGTTGGAACGCTTGCCGATCTTACGGTATTTAGCTTTCATCCTGTTAAACACATCACCACAGGAGAGGGGGGAATGGTGGTGACAGATTGTTTAGAATTTGCTGAACGGATACGTCGATTTCGTAATCATGGTATAAGCATTGATCATAGCCAACGGGCTGAAGAGGGGACATGGTATTATGAGATGTTAGATTTAGGATACAATTATCGTTTATCGGATATTCAGTGTGCATTAGGAGTAAGTCAGCTTAATAAATTGGGAAAAAGGGTTAGTCGCAGGCAGGAGATTGCAAGACATTATGATAAGGCCTTTTCTGAAATACTGGAAATTTCACCCTTAATGACTCGACCAGAGGTCTCTCATGCCTACCACCTATATGTCATCAGACTTGTGCTTGAACGTCTGCGGGAGGGTAGAGAAAGAATTTTTAAATCACTTAGGTCTGAAGGTATCGGTGTAAATGTTCACTACATCCCTGTTCATCTACACCCATTCTATAGGAAACATTTTGGAACGAAGATAGGTGATTGTCCTGTAGCTGAGAGATCCTATGAGAGAATCATAAGCATTCCTATTTTCCCAGCAATGAAGGACCAAGACATAGAAAGGGTCATAGAGGTATGTATCGGTGTGGTCAATAGATACCTTAAATAAATTTTTATAAAAATGGAGGTCAATATTATGCAAAACCGCTGGATCAGGTATTGCAAGCGATGCGTTATGCCAGAGACAAAACCTGACCTTTATATTGATGAAGAAGGTATATGTAGTGCATGTAGAAATTTTGAACGTCGAAAGGTAGTAGACTGGGACAAAAGAAAACATGAGCTATTAGCTATTCTTGATAGATACAGGTCTCGCGATGGCAGTAATTATGATTGTATTGTCCCCGTTAGTGGAGGAAAAGATAGTCACTACCAAACGATTCGGATGATCGAATTTGGGATGAACCCTTTATGTGTTACAGCTACTACGGACATGTTATCCCCTATTGGAAGAAGGAATATAGAAAACCTTAAGAAACAGGGTGTTGACTACATAGAGGTAACCACAAACCCCATTATAAGGCGAAAAATTAATCGATTAGCACTCACTGAGGTGGGTGACATATCATGGCCCGAACATGTAACTATCTTTACAATACCTGTGCGCATTGCTGTCCAGATGAGAATCCCTTTGATCATCTGGGGTGAGAACTCTCAGAATGAATATGGCGGTCCTGCATCAGCTGCTGAGAATAACACCCTTACAAGGCGCTGGCTTGAAGAATTTGGGGGGCTTTTAGGATTGAGAGTTTCAGATTTGATTGGCCAAAACGGGATAGAGGCCAAACATTTAATCCAGTATACATATCCATCTGATGAGGAACTATCAAAGGTGGGGGTTACCGGTATATTCCTTGGTTATTACCTTCCCTGGGATGGTTACCAGAATGCCCTTTTCTCACAAGCCCACGGATTTGAGACATACCATAAGACTGTTGAAGGTTCATTGGTCAATTATGAAAACCTTGACAACATCCAGACAGGAATCCATGACTATTTTAAGTTTTTAAAGTTTGGCTTCGGACGAGCAACCGATCTGGCATGTATGCATATCCGTAGAGGCCGTATTTCGAGACAGGATGCATTAAAAATGGTAAAAATGCATGATGGAAAATTTCCATGGGTTTACTTAGGCACCCCGATCGAAGAGGTTCTAAAAGAGATTGATATGACACTGGATGAATTTATAGACGTATGCGATCGTTTTACAAATAAGAAGCTTTTTGTATGTGACTCTCGTGGAAACTTAGTAAAGGATAAGGAAGGTAACCTCATCAAGATCAATTATGATAATGTGGATGATATATGAACAGAGTTGCTATTGTTGATTACGGGATGTGTAATCTTGATTCGGTATCGCGGGCTATAGAAGAATGTGGAGGAAAAGCAATCATTACAGATAGAGCTAAAGATCTTGAGATGGCAAATCGAATAATTCTTCCCGGGGTAGGGGCATTTCCAGATGCAATGAAAAACATCAGACAGCGATCACTTGACAAAATTCTATACGAACAAGTCATTGGCAAAAATATCCCATTTTTAGGGATATGTCTTGGAATGCAGCTTTTGGCTACAAAAGGTTGGGAGGTTGTGGAAACAGAGGGTTTAGGATGGATTTCAGGTGAGGTGAAACGATTAGAGTCTTTTGGTGACGATAAAAGAATTCCCCATATAGGCTGGAATGAAGTTCATATCCTTCGGGATTCCCCCCTTTTTAAGGGAATCCCCTCGGGTAAAGATTTCTACTTCATCCACAGTTACCATCTTTGCCCGAAGCATGAGGAGAATATTATTGCACGGACACCTTATGGGAGAGGATTTATTTCAGCCATACAAAAAGATACGATTTTTGGAGTTCAGTTTCATCCTGAAAAGAGTCAACGGCTTGGTTTTCAAGTGCTTAAAAACTTCCTTTCTATTTAGTGTTCATACAATGCCAACAAAAATAAGAATTATACCTACATTGTTGTTTAAAGATTTTGGACTGGTTAAAGGAATCCAGTTTGACTCATGGAGAAGGATTGGTTCTGCCATGCAGGCTGTCAAGGTATATAACTTACGTGAGGTGGATGAATTAGTATTTTTAGATATAACAGCGACCAAAGAGGGACGATCTCCTGATTTCGAAACCGTGGATGAGTTGGCTGATGAATGTTTCATGCCATTTGCCGTGGGAGGAGGTATAAGAGATATAGAAGATGTAAGGCGCCTTCTTAAGGTAGGTGCTGATAAGGTGGTAATTAATACAGCAGGCATTGAAAAGCCCGAGTTGATTCAACAAGTTGCACAAAGGTTTGGTTCCCAATGTCTGATTGTTTCAATTGATGCTAAAAGGAGAAACGATAATAAATATGATGTATATATATATTCTGGAATGGTAAATACTGGGTTGGATCCTGTATCTGTGGCCTGTGAGGCTGAGAGATTGGGGGCAGGAGAGATTATTATTACATCCATAGACCGTGATGGAACAATGATAGGTTATGATATCGAATTGACTCGACAAGTCAGCGAGGCCGTATCTATTCCGGTGATTGCATCTGGTGGAGCAGGAAACTATGAACATATGGCTCAAGTGTTACAATTAGGCAAAGCATCAGCAGTAGCGGCAGCAAGTATTTTTCATTTTACCCAGCAGACTCCTCTGGAGGCGAAACGTTATCTTTATGAAAGAGGGTTAAATATTCGCCTCTAAGGAACTGATTAAGGAAGAATCGGATGTCTCTTGAAAAAAATTCTATAGCTGAGGCTAAAAGACTTGAAAATCTTTGGGGAGGAGAATTCGGAGATTCGTACGTGGAGCGCAATCGTGAGGCAGGTAGAAGGCGCGGGCCTTTTTGGGAAAGTATCCTTACTCAATTTCCAGTTAATAATGTGCTTGAGGTAGGCTGTAATGTAGGTGCTAATTTATATTGGATTGCATCTTATTTGCCCTCTAAATATATATATGGTGTGGATATTAATCAAAAAGCCTTAGTCGAGATTCGAAAGACATTACCTGAGGTGAATACCTTGTGGGGGTTAGCAAGGGAGCTACCTTTCCGTGATCGTTGGTTTGATTTAGTATTTACTATGGGTGTATTGATTCACCAGCCCGAAAGTACTTTGCCATTAGTTATGAGTGAAATAGTGCGCTGTTCACGTCGTTATATCTTATGTGGTGAATATTATTCTAAAGAAACCATAGAAATTCCTTACAGGGGGCAACAAAAGGCTCTGTTTAAAAGAGATTATGGGAAAATCTATCAGGAATTGTTTCCTGAACTTCAACTATGTAAACAAGGTTTTTTAGGGCGTGAGGATGGTTGGGATGATGTTACTTATTGGATGTTTGAAAAAAAGTAAAGAGTAAACTTGAGAGTTTATGAAAAGAGTGATCTTCATACAGGCTCGGATGGGCTCAACCAGATTGCCAGGAAAAGTTCTAATGGATGTGGCGGGAAAACCCATGCTTTCACAGCAGATTCGACGCCTGAAAGAGTGCACCGCAATTGATGAAATTGTGATTGCTACAACAGTAAATATTGCCGATGATTCCATTGTGAGAATAGCTCATAAAGAAGGAGTAGGATGCTTTAGGGGTAGTGAACAGGATGTATTAGGACGATTTGTTGGGGCAGCCCAGCAATATAAGGCTGATGTGATTGTCCGTATTACTGCGGATTGTCCTCTGATAGACCCAAAGATTACTGATCGAGTAATAAAAGAGTTGATTAACCACTCAAATGAATATGACTATGCGAGTAATGTGATTAATCGAACTTACCCTCAAGGGTTAGATGTTGAGGCTTTTTATGCTGATACACTACTTCGTATGAATCGCCTGGCTCAATCACAACCCTCTCGAGAGCATGTTACATTTTTCCTCCGTTACGAAAGACCTGAACTCTTCCTCTGTGGATCTGTTATTGATGACGAAGATAACTCATCTCTTAGATGGACGGTAGATACAGAAGCCGATTTAAGTTTGATTCGGGCACTCTATAATGGCCTCAATTTAGGAGAAAAGGTTGCACTTTATCCAGAGATTCTTGCTTATGTAAAGTCTCATCCTGAGTTGAGTAGAATCAACGCAGATGTAAAGAAGTGGAATCCAATTCCTTAGGGACCTTAATAATTCGAACGGATGCCAATTCTCAAATTGGTATCGGACACTTTATGCGTTGTCTTGCCATTGCACAAGCATGGAAGGATCATGGTGGAAAATCATTATTCATGATGGGGACGTTTTCCTTACCCTTAGAATTACAGCTAAAATCTGAAGGGATTGAGGTTTTAAAAATTCCAGCCACATTAGGAAGTATTGAAGATACCATTAAAACAATTGGAATCGCCAAGGAGGTTATGCCGTTTTGGATAATTTTAGATGGATACCATTTAGATTCAAATTATCAAAAGAAGATAAAAGAAGAAGGCTTTAGAATTATGGTCATAGATGATATGGCCCATCTACCTAATTACCATGGAGATATTTTACTTAACCAGAATATACATGCAGAGAAACTTAATTATTCTGCTGAACCTAACACTAAATTATTGTTAGGCACAAAATATGTTTTGCTAAGAAGGGAATTTTTGGGACGGAAGGTAGTAACAAGAGAAATTCCAAAAATTGCTAAAAGGGTTCTTATAACCATGGGAGGTAGCGATCCTGAGAATATAACATTGAAGGTCATACAGGCCATTAAAGAATTAAATCTCAATGATATAGAAGTAGCAATAGTAATTGGTCCAGACAATCCTCATGCCGATATTATAAAAGAAGAAATTTCCTTGTCACCTTTTCCCTTTAACATCTTTTCTCATGTTAAAGATATATCTGAATTGATGTGCTGGGCAGATTTAGCTATATCAGCAGGGGGTTCAACATCATGGGAATTAGCCTTTATGGGGGTGCCCAATATAGTTATTTATTTTGCTGAAAATCAAAAAGAGGTTGCAGAAAATTTGCATAAAGAACAAGTGGCCTTCAATTTGGGACATTTTAAACATGTGGAGATAAAACAGATTAAAGAGATTTTGGAAAGACTGATATTTGATAAAGACCTGAGGATCGAGATGTCTAAAAGAGGTAAAGAGCTTGTGGATGGAGAGGGAGTCGATAGAGTATTAATGAATTTAAAGGGTGATAGAATCAGATTGAGAAAGGTTCGAGAAGAGGACTGCGAATTATTATGGAGATGGGCCAATGACCCCGAAGTCCGTCGGGTTTCTTTTTCTTCAGAGCCAATTCTTTGGGAAGAACATAAGAATTGGTTTAGATCAAAGATTAGTGACCAAAATTGTATTTTTTATATTGCCTTAGAAAAAAATGATATACCTATCGGACAAACAAGATTTGATATTAAGGGTGATGAAGCAAACATTTCAATAAGTCTGGATAAAATATACCGCGGTAAAGGTTATGGAAATGAGCTTATTAAGATTTCTTCTGAGAGGATATTTAATGACTCAAAAGTAAATTTGATTCATGCATATGTCAAAAACAGTAACAAAATATCGGCTATAAGCTTTCTTAAAGCAGGTTATATACAGAAAGAGATTACTGAAATCAATAATCATACAGCCGTTCATTTTATTCTTAATAAGACTGATCTAAAATGCATGAACATATAAAGATCAGAAACCGAAAAATAGGCCATTGTCATTCAGTTTATATTGTAGCTGAGATGTCTGCCAATCATGGCAAGGACTTTGATAAGGCTGTTAAAGTAATCGAATCTGCAAAAGAAGCTGGTGCAGATGCAATTAAACTACAAACCTATACACCAGATACGATGACCATAAATTGTAAAAATAAATTTTTTCAGATAGAAAAAGGGACTCCCTGGGAAAGAATAAACCTTTATGATCTATACAGTGAAGCATTCATGCCATGGGAGTGGCAGCCTAAATTAAAGTCAATTGCTGAAGAAATCGGAATCGATCTATTTTCCACAGCTTTTGATCCAACTGCTGTTGATTTTCTTGAAGAGATGGGAGTTTCAGTTCATAAGGTAGCATCTTTTGAAATTGTGGACATTCCACTGATTGAAAAAATGGCAAAGACTGGGAAGCCAATTATCATCTCAACTGGTATGGCTACCCTTGAAGAAATTGAGGAGGCAGTTCGAGTAGCCCGCCATGCTGGAGCAAGAGAGATTGCACTGCTTAAGTGCACCAGCGCTTATCCAGCGAAGCCAGAAGAGATGAACTTAAAAAGTATCCCATATTTGATTGAGAAATTTAAGGTTCCAGTAGGACTGTCAGACCATACACTTGGTATAGCGATTCCAATTACTGCAGTGGCCTTGGGAGCTTCAATAATTGAGAAACATTTCACTTTATCCCGTTCTTATCAAGGACCTGATAGTAATTTTTCGCTTGAACCTCATGAATTTAAAGAAATGGTAGAGTCAATTCGCGATGTTGAAAAGGCACTTGGCGAGGTCAAGTTTGGACCAGGTGAGGAGGAGGCCAAAAGTAAGGCTTTTAGAAGATCTATTTTCGTCACTAAAGATATCAAGGTCGGAGAAATTTTTACCCACGATAATCTTCGTTCCATTCGACCCGGCTATGGGCTCCACCCCCGCCATATATATGAAATAATAGGGAAAAAGGCAAATCAAAATATTAAACGAGGGACTCCTCTTACATGGGATTTAATAGAAGAAAAATCTTAAGTAGTAATTTCCAAAACAAGAGAATGCTTCCCTCCGATCATAATATTATTGCCTTTACGAGAAGCGGTAACGACATGGCAATCCCGGATTTAAAGTTTAATAAAAGTATATTGAAGGTTGATTTGGCGAAGAGTGAATATTAATAAATTTCTCCAATGGATAAAAGCTCTTTTAGGATTGTTGCAACGATAGAAGCCAGAATGACTTCTTCTCGCCTTCCTGGAAAGGTACTTATGCCCGCAGGGGGAAAGCCTCTTCTTCAAATTTTAATTGAAAGACTAAAAAGAGTAAAAGAGTTAGATAAAATTATTATTGCTACAACAACAAACATCGATGATGATCCCATTGCCTTGCTTGGGAAAGAGTTAAGTGTAGAAATATTCCGGGGCAGTGAAGAGGATGTATTAGGAAGGGTTTGTGGTGCGCTTAGAGCGACTGATGCTGATATCTGCGTTGAGATTACTGGTGATTGTCCTTTGATTGATCCACAGATTGTTAGTGAAGCGATTACTGAATATATGAGGACAAAAGAGACCAATTTCTATATAAGCAATTCTGATCCCCATCGGTCTGTGCCAGCAGGGCTTGATGTACAGGTATTTTCAGCAGAATCACTTTATAGACTCGAATCAGAAACCATTGATCCTTTAGATCGTGAACACGTATCCTATGGTTTTTACTGTCCAGAAACAGATGATCGGTGGAAACCAAGATTTATTACCCATTCATCATGTATAGGGGGGGAGGAATTAATTATAACCCTTGATTACAGAGAAGACTATGAACTTATTAAAAGGCTTTACGAGGAGCTTTCTCAAAAGAATCCTTTTTTCTCTGCTCAAGATATTATAGATTGGATAAAGGCACATCCAGAACAACATGAAAAATGCAAACAGGTTAGGGCATTAAAGAATACCACATGATAAGATGGAATGTAGGGATAATGGGTTCGGGGATGATGGCTCAGGGGTTTGATAGCCCTGGGGATAAAAAGATATTAAGTATGGCAAATGCATTTACTCAACTTCCTAAATTTAGAATTGGCGGGTTTTATGATCTGGATCCCCAAAAAGCAGAAGAAGCAGAAATGAAATGGGGATGCCCTCCTACATCCCGTAATCGTGATGATTGGCTGCACAATGGGTGGGATGTTATCTATATAGCTACCCCTGACGAAAATCACACAAGTGACCTTCGTGATGCAATTGCTCACCGTCCGAAAGCAATTTTAGTTGAAAAGCCTCTTGGCACCAATATTGATGAAGGATTGAAACTACTCCATGAGGCATATCAACTTGGCATTCTTTTGATGGTTAATTACCCGAGACGTTGGCATTCAGCAACCCTAAAGGTGAAAGAATTAATCCATCAAGGGAAAATCGGAAATCCTGTTTCGGCAATCTTTGTGATCTCAGGTGGAGTGATTCATAACTTGCCTCACATACTGGATATATTCCATACATGGTGGGATAATGAATGGCAGATCTATTTTAATGGGAGAAGGGGAGATTCAACATATTTAACCTTTTCACTAAATGATGTAAAATTACCAGTAACAATAATAGATAGGTCCTCTACAGTTTATTATGTTTTAGAGATGCATATCTATTGCTCAAACGGTAAAATTGAGCTTTCACGAAGCCCTGAAGTATTAGAACTATTCGAAATAAAACCTCACAGCTATTATTCAACCTTTGAGGTATTAACCCCTTTTTTTCATGCAGATATGGAGGAAGAACCATTATTATTACGGACAATCGAAGGCTTGGCAAATGCCATGGAAGACCCAGGAGAGGCAGAAAAGCTTCATTATAGAGAATTAAAGAGTCATCAATTTATGGCTAAAGTTTTTCGTTTTTTCCAGCAAGACTATCAGTAAATATTAGGGGGATGAATGTCTAAATTAGCTCTTTTCGGTGGAGAACCTGTAAGGAAGAAACCATTTCCAGGACACAATCCTATTGGTGAAGAAGAAAAAAAGGTAGTCTTAGAAGTCTTAGAAAGTGGAGTTTTATCAAAGTTTATCGGGGCATGGCATTCTGATTTTTATGGTGGAAAGAAAGTTCAGGAATTGGAAAGAGCCTGGGCAGATTTTGTTGGTACTAAATATGCTGTATCTTTAAATTCAAATACATCAGGATTATTTGCCGCTGTGGGAGCTGCAGGGATAGGGCCTGGAGACGAAGTTATTGTTCCTCCATATACTATGGCCGCCACTGCTACCGCTGTTATAGGTTATAATGGAATACCTGTATTTGCAGATATTGAGGATGATATATTCTGTCTCAATCCCAAAAGTATTGAAGAGCGGATCACTGAAAGGACAAAGGCTATCATTGTGGTTCATCTTTTCGGTCATCCTGCAGATATGGATTCAATCTTAGAGATTGCCAAAAAGTATAATTTGGTGGTTATAGAGGATGCCGCTCAGGCACCAGGAGCAATTTATAAAGGACGAAAGGTTGGCTCATTAGGAGATATGACAGTATTCAGTTTAAACTACCATAAGCATATCCATACAGGGGAAGGGGGGATTGTAACAACAGATAGCGATTACTTTGCCGAAAGATTACAGCTAATTCGGAATCATGGAGAGGCTGTGGTAGAGGCAAAAGGTGTTACCCACTTGGTCAATACATTTGGTTTTAATTTAAGATTGACAGAAATCCAGGCTGCTATAGGTTTGGTTCAACTAAAGAAACTCCCCAGGTTACTGGAGGAACGGATTAAGAATGCAGATTATCTTTCACAGCATATCGGCTCTCTCCCAGGGATAAGGGCACCTGTAGTTTATCAAGGATGTAAGCATGTATATTATGTTCAGCCCTTTCTATTCGACGAGAAT
>JBBITW010000020.1:0-30397 GCA_037440525.1 Deltaproteobacteria bacterium | reverse complement strand
ATATTAATTTTTTCGTAGGGTAAGCCCTCGTGGCTTACCGTTTTAGGTAAGGGACGAGCCCTTACCCTACACCTCATAACGGTAAGGGGCAAGCCCTTACCCTACGGATTTAATTCGGTAAGGGATAAACCCTTACCCTACGCCTAATAGCTTCGCTCAAAATGACAATTTGGTAAAGATTTCGATTTAAAAATGTTGGACAAATAATATAAAAAAATTTTAATATAAAAGACAGATTATATAAGAGGAGGGATTATGCGTTTACCACATTTTGAATATTTAAGGCCAGAGACGATCGCTGAAGCCTGTTCCATGCTTTCAAAATATCGGGATGGGGCATTTCCTATTGCAGGAGGGACAGATTTGCTTGTGAAGATGAAGCAGAGAAGGATTGTCCCGAGATATGTTGTAAATCTTAAGTCAATTCCCGATCTGGACTATATCAAGTATGATCCCGAAGATGGCTTGAGGATAGGTGCTCTTTCAACTATTCAGTCATTAAAAAATTCTGTTACCATAAGGCGTCACTACAGGGTGCTTTCTGAGGCAGCAGGGGTTGAAAGCTCGGTTCAGATTCGTAACATTGCAACAATTGGAGGAAATATTGCAAATGCCTCACCTGCAGCTGATGCACCACTTTCTTTGATTGTTCTCGGGGCTTCGCTTGTGCTTTTTAGTTCGGAAGGTGAAAGGGAAGTTCCTATTGAAGATTTCTTTTTAGGGCCTGGTAAGACCATCCTTCGGCCAGGAGAGATCATCCGGGAGATTCATGTTCCTCCACTCTCAGGAAGGGTAGGGGGATCGTATATTAAACATGCAACAAGAAGAACAGATATTGCAATTGCCTCTGCTGCGGTTTTTCTAAGAATCTCTGAAAACAGATGCGATGAGATTCGGATAGGCCTTGGTTCTGTTGCTCCCACCCCTATAAGGGCGAAAGAAGCAGAAGGTCTTATTATGGGAAAGGAGATTACTGAAGAGCTGGCGGAGGAGGCATCTCGTTTAGCTGTTAGTGAATCCCGTCCAATAGACGATATAAGAGGATATGCTGATTATCGGGCAAAGACAGTGCTTGCTATCACCAAACAGGCAATTATGAATGCATTAAGGGATGCTCGATTGGGAGGTGTTTGAGATGAAGCAGAGAATCAGGATAAAGGTAAATGGTGAGGTTTACAGTTTTGATGTATTTCCCTGGCAGACCCTCCTTGAGGTATTGCGGGAGAATCTAAAATTGATAAAGACAAAGGAGGGCTGTGGTGTTGGTGAATGTGGAAGCTGTGCAGTGATTATGAATAAGAAGGCGGTGAATTCATGCCTTGTTCTTGCAGTAGATGCGGATGGGAAGGAGATTCTTACTGCTGAAGGGCTTGCAGAGGATGTGGAGTATCATCCTTTTAATGAGACCCTGATCAGTCAGGGATCGATGCGTGTTAGCCCCGAGCCTCCGGGCAGTAAACCTCAGCAGGAGTTTTTCACATTCTGTCATGTATGTCCTGGTCACTGCAGTGTCAAGGCAATTGTTGAGGATGGACGGGTTGTTGATATAATACCTGACAGGGAGAGCGGTCTTCCTAACGAACTCTGTCCAGTGAAAAAAGGACGCTTTTCGATTCCAGAGGTTCTATATCATCCTGACCGGCTCAAATATCCCCAGAAAAGGGTTGGTAAACGAGGAGAGGGTAAATGGGAGAGAATCTCCTGGGATGAAGCACTTGATACGATTGCAAAGAGGTTACTCGAACTGAAAGAACGTTACGGTCCTCAATCTGTTGCATTCGGGCTTGGGGAGCCAAAGGGTCTTGAGTTTGCATTTGCCCAGAGACTTGCCTCTGTCTTTGGAACACCCAATGTTGTAACTCCTGGATGGTGCTGTGGGATTCCATCCGGTATGGCATCCACGCTAACTTATGGCTGGAATTGTGTGCCTGATGAGGAACATCCTCCAAGACTCCTTGTCCTCTGGGCATGCAATAACAACCATACAAGCGGGGGAATAAGGAGGGAGACATTTGAGAGGACTATTGAGAGTGGGGCAAAGTTGATCGTAGTTGATCCGAGAAAGATCGATGTGGCATCCTTCGCAGATCTCTGGATAAGGCTCAGACCTGGAAGCGATGGTGCCCTTGCAATGGGGCTTCTAAAGGTGATTGTCGATGAAAGGCTATATGATAAGGAGTTTGTAGATTCGTGGTGTATTGGTTTTGATGCCCTTGAGGAGGAGCTTGGAACATTCTCCATGAAGGATGTAGAGGAGGTTACCTGGGTTTCGGAGCAAAAGATAAAGGAGTTTGCGAGGCTATATGCAACAATAAAGCCTGCCTCCATCCAGTGGGGAAATGCACTCGATACATCTGCAAATTCCTTTCCCGGTGCCAAGGCTGTTGCGATATTAAGAGCAATTACAGGGAATCTAAATATACCCGGGGGCGAAATATTTTTAACCCCTGCCCCTTATTTAAGGCCAGGGAGATTCTTCCTCCTTAGCAAATTCCCGCGAGAGAGGGATAAGGCTGTAGGTGGTGAATTTAAGCTCGCTGTCCGTTCTGCCTTTGTTCCTCCTCAGGCCTTTGTAAGAGCGGTCCTGACAGGAGAGCCATACAAGATAAGGGCAGGACTCTTTCTTCTTACAAATCCAATCCTGAGCTATCCTGATTCAAAAAAGACCTATGAGGCATTCATGAAACTCGAATTCATTGTTGTATCAGAGCTTTTCATGACCCCAACCGCTGCCCTTGCGGATATACTCCTTCCAGCTGCATGGGGAATGGAACATGAGGAGCTCGGTTACTGGCCTGGCTGGTATGAAGAGATAAGGGCGTATCCTAAACTCATTGACCCTCCTGGTGAGGCATGGGCTGATACGAAATGGCTGAACGAACTTGCAAAGAGGCTTGGTTTAGGAGAATATTTCTGGGAGAGTGATGAGGAGGCCCTTGATGAGATGCTAAAGCCGAGCGGTTTCACCTATGAAGATATGAAGCATAAAAGGGTGCTTCATTCTAAACGTGAATATAAGAGACATGACTATAGAACCCCATCAGGTAAGGTTGAGATATACTCCAAGAGTGCATTTGAATTCGGTTACAGTCCTTTGCCATATTGGAAGGAGGTAAGCAAATTGCCGGAGCTTTCCAAGGAGTATCCCCTTTTAATGACAAATGCAAAAGAGGATGTCTACATGCTTACAGGATATAAACATGTTCCATCACTTCGTAACATGAAACCCGAACCACTTGCAGAGATGCATCCCGAGACAGCAGAAAGGTTGGGTCTCAAGGAAGGGAAGATGATTTATATTGAAACAGATAAGGGAAGGATAGCCCAGAGACTTGCCCTTGATGATACTCTCGATCCGAGGATTGTTGTGGTATCATTTGGGTGGTGGTTTCCAGAGGAACGCTCTACAATTTTTGGCTGGGATAAATCTAATATCAATGTCCTTACCCGTAGCGAACCGCCATATGATCCGGGGATAGGAACAGTTGACCTGAGAGGCATTCCCTGCAGGGTATATCCAGCGGAGTCTTAGGCATAGATACTCTTTTCATTAGATTTATTTTTTTGGAAATCAACCATCTTTTTGGAATCAAAGTAATAGCACATCAGACTTTTCCTCCATTTCTGCCTCTGGCAGAATAGGAATTGGGAGAAGGGAAAGAAGGGATGAGATCCTATTGGTTCCTCCAATCACTCAGGTGAAGTGAGATGAACCTCAAGATCATTTTGATCCTCAGTATAAGCCATTTCACCATCGATCTCACAGGAGCTGCTCTTCCTGCCATGATGCCATTTGTAAAGAACCTCCTTCAACTAAGTTATACAGGTGTGGGAACAGTTATCATGGCATTTAATATCACCTCATCAATCATTCAACCCTGTTTTGGTTATGTGTCTGATAAAATTGAAATCAAATGGTTACTTCCAATCTCCACCCTTCTGACTTACATTGGTTTCTCTTTTATAGGGATTACCCCTTCATTTATTATCCTATTGATTCTCGTAATTGTACTGGGATTGGGAGTGGCTTCTTACCATCCTGAAAGTATGAAGGTAATACATTATTTTACAGGTTCAAAGAAGGCAACAGGTATGTCGTTCTTCCAGGTGGGAGGAAATTTAGGGTTAGCAGTAGGTCCTCTTCTGATTACTTATGCAATAAAATTTGCAGGTCTTTCGGGCTCTCTTCTATTTCTTCTGCCAGGATTATCAGTTCTGGGTTTATTAATCTATTTCTCAAAAGAATTGTCCATCCCTGTAAAAAGAGAAAATGATAGAGAAGAGAGAGGGAAGGCGGAGCTGAATTCTCTAAGTTTGAGAAACAGGTGGAGGTCCATGTCATTTCTCATACTTGCAGTGGCAATACGTTCATGGGCACATATAGGATTGATGACATTTGTGCCCTTTTACTACATAAATGTATTAAAAGGAGATGCCTTCACAGGAGGCAGGTTGGTTTTTGTCTTTCTCATGGGAGGGGTTGCGGGTACGATGATTGGTGCTATGATAGCTGATAGGATTGGACACAAAAATTATTTCTCCATTTCCATGCTCCTTTCAACACCCTTACTTTTTATCTTTCTGTATATGAAGGGGATTTGGGTTCCTCTGCTCCTCTTTCTTTCAGGTTTTATCCTTATCTCAAGCTTTACAGTGACCATTGTTATGGGGCAATTTATACTTAAAGACAGGCTCGGGATGGCTTCAGGTTTGATGATGGGTTTTGTGATAGGAGTTGGTGGTTTGGGGGCAGGGGCGCTTGGCCTGATTGCTGATGTCTGGGGACTTCCTGTTGTTATGAAATTGATTTCAATAATGCCAGCAGTGGGATTCCTTCCTATCCTGATGATTCACTATCCAGAAGATGATTTGAAATCTAAGTGAAGAGGTGAAGAGATTAAGACTGTATTGATTTTTTTGACACCATATATTAAATTCCAAAAAAATATAAGACCTCTGGAAAAGTAATCTTATAGATTGGGGAGGTGGAGTGGAAAGGCATTCGGAGGGTTTGCAGCCCTACATCCTCAGTCTTTCAATGACTTTTTCAGAGCTCTCATATCAAATCTAAAAACAAAAAGGGAGGTGTGTTATGGGAAAGAGGTTTAATAGGGTATTTGGGATTTTTTTGGTATTTATTGGATTTTTCTTATTTCTTTCCGATTCTTTGATGTCTCAGGAGAAGAGGGGACCAATCATAATCGGGATTGATACAGAACTTACAGGGGTTATGTCGGAGACCTCACAGAATGCAAAGATGGGCCATGAGCTCGCTCTTGAAGAGTTTGGCTATAAGGTTTCTGGACGGGAGATAAAGATTATTGAATATGATAATAAAACCGACCCAAAGATATCTGTTGAGGTTGCACAGAAACTCGTTGAGAAAGATAAGGTTCATATACTCTGCTTCGGGACAAATAGTGCTGCGGCAATTGCAGTAAGGGGATATATTGAAAAGGCAAATGTGCCAATGGTTGTTATTGCAATGGCTGGTGCTGAACGTGTGACACTTCCTCCGAATAAATATGTCTTCCGTCTAACCTATGCAGATGGTCAGGGAGAGCTTCCAATGGGACGCTATGCCTATGAAAAGCTTGGCTACAGGAAGATGGCCCTTATGGGACCCGACTATGCTGGAAGTCATGGAAAGCTATGGGCGTTTGCACAGGAATTTATGAAAAAGGGTGGGGAGATTGTCCAGACAATTCTCTGGCCCCTTGGAGAGATGGATCTCTCACCCTACTTCGCTCAACTGAAGCCTGAGGTAGAAGCTATCTTCCCATTTATTCCAGGGGACGTATCGATTATTAGATTCCTCAACCAATATTATGAGATGGGGCTTGATAAGAGAGGGATCAAACTTTGTACACACTGGACATTTACTGCAGATTACCTGACAGTAAAGACCTTTGGCGAGAGGATGTTAGGTGTCCACAGCGTTGGCCATTATGTCCTTAGCTACGAGACCCCTGAGAATAAACGCCTGACAGAACGTTATTATGCCAAATACGGAACGAAGAAGATGATGAATTCAGATGTCTCCATAGGATATGAGGCTATGAAGTTCATATTGACTGCACTCAATTCAATCAAGGGGAATATAGAGAATAAAGATGCATTCCTTAAAGCCATGCATGAGACGAAGATAAAAGGGGTTTGCAGCAGTTCAATCAGCGTGGATAGGAATGGAAATGTTATAAGGGATTTCTTCATCCAGCAGGTGCAGAAGAAGGAAGGTGTTGTGAAGAATGTTGTTATAGATACCATTCCCCAGACCCGACAGCCCCCTGAGGGTTATACAATCATGCCAGGGAAGGGAAAATAGTAATTTAAGATTTTTAGACGAGATAAAAATAAGAACTTATTCTCTATAAAGAGAGTGAAAAGATGCAATTAACCATGGCGATTACTCAAGCTCTCAATGGAATCGCCCTGGGGATGTTGCTTTTTCTCCTGGCTGCAGGACTGAGTTTGATGTTTGGCCTCATGGGTATAGTAAATCTTGCCCATGGGGCATACTTCATGGTCGGCGGATATGTGGGTCTTACAGTACTTGAGGCAACAGGGGATTTCAAACTGGCAATAATCGCAGGGGGCGGAAGTGGTGCATTTTTGGGATTTATAACAGAGCGATTCTTTATGAGAAGGCTCTATGGCCTTCGACACCACGAACCCATTCTTCTGACATTTGCCCTCAGTTTAATCCTGAGCGACCTTTCACTCTTTCTCTGGACAGGAATACCAAGATGGGTTCCCCCTCCTTCCATCCTTAACTTCTCAATAAAGTTTCTTGGCACATACTATCCTGCATATAGATTGTCAATTATTCTTACTGGAATTTTGGTCTTCATCGTAATCTATTGGTTTCAGGAAAGGACAAAATGGGGTGCAATTGTCAGGGCAGGTGTGGATGACAAAGAGATGGCAACAGGTCTTGGGATCAATATTCCGAGGGTCTTCACACTGGTATTCTCACTTGGTGCCTTTATTGCAGGCTTTGGAGGGTTTGTTGGGTCTCCAATTCTCGGTCTACATATAGGACTTGATGTCGAGGTCATCATGTTGGCCCTCGCGGTTGTAATTGTGGGAGGGATAGGAAATCTTTCTGGGTGTCTTGCCACATGCCTTCTGCTCGGGCTTGCAGACACCTTCGGAAAGGTGCTCTGGCAGAAGTATGCCTCCCTCACAATCTATATTATCGTCGTAATTGTACTGCTTGTAAAACCCACAGGTCTTTTTGGTAAGAAGAGTTAGATATGATGAACCAGAGACTGAAATTTCTTTTATTTGGTTTATTTGGAATACTTTTTTTATTCATCATTCCTCTTTTGCCACGTTATGTTGTAACACTTGTTACCTCAATCATTATCTATAGCATCTATGTGGCGAGTGCAAACCTTTTAACAGGATATACTGGTTTGATCTCTCTCGGACAGGCCATGTTCTGGGGATCAGCAGCCTATATAGTTGCGATATTGACAACTCGAGGGATTATTTCCAATTTCTACCTCCTTCTCCTGATTGTGATAATGGGTGTTGTGGTTCTCGGGGCAGGTTTTGGGGCATTGGCAGTAAGGGTTAAAAAGCTCTATTTCATGATAGTGACATTTGCCTTTGGGCATGTGATATGGTCTTTGGCGATGTATTCGCTTCAGGCATATACATATGGTTTTGATGGTATTAGAAACATACGTCGGCCTGAATTGGGGCTTCCCATTTCTCTGGAGAATAATATCAATTTCTACTATTTTGTCATTGCAATTGCCGGAATCTCATTTTTCTTTCTTTATCTCATAATAAAGTCTCCATTTGGCCATGCCCTGGTTGGTATAAGGGATAATGAACACCGAATGATTGCCCTGGGGTATAATACATTTATATACAAATATCTAAGCTATATCATCTCGGCTATTATTTCGGGAATTGGTGGGATGCTATTTGTTTATTTTAATGGTTATGTTAGTCCCTCAGAACTACACTGGTTATGGTCAGGAGATGCGATGATGATGATGTTTATCGGCGGTATCGGTACATTCTGGGGGCCGCTCCTTGGGGCTTTGGTCTATACAGGCCTGAGATATTATGTAAGTGCCTATACAATGTACTGGTTTGGTATTGAAGGTATCATCTTTATATTTGTTGTTCTTTTCTTTCGTGGAGGGATTGCGGGTTTTTTTTATGATCTGGGGAGGAGGTGGAAGTAATCGAAGCATTGAAGGTTGAAATGGTAAATAAGAATTTTGGTGGCCTTCAGGTACTCCGCAACATCTCATTCAGCATTGAGCATGGAGGCCATCGGGTAGTAATAATTGGGCCAAATGGTGCAGGCAAGACAACGCTCTTCAATATCATTACAGGTGAATTGATTCCCTCCGGAGGCAGGGTCTTTTTATTCTCAAGAGATGTGACAAGGATGCCATGCCATCGTCGAACTCATCTGGGGTTGGGGAGGACATTCCAGATTGTTGATCTTTTCCAGGATTTTACTGTAATGGAAAATACCCTACTTGCATTGGAGGCCCACGAAACATCCTTCTTCAACATGATACGTCCATTGAGTTCCTATAAAAATATGTATGATAAAGCAAGAGGATTCTTAGAGAGGTTTTCCCTCTGGGAGAAGAGGGACTTTCCTATCCGTGCCCTTTCACATGGAGAGATGCGTCATGTAGAGCTTATCCTCGGATTGGCAATGGAGCCAAAGATACTGCTTCTCGATGAGCCAACAGCAGGGCTTACATCTTCAGAATCAGAGAGACTGGCCAACATTATTCAAAATCTATCCAGGGATATTACATTATTGATGATAGAACATGACATGAAGGTTGCCTTCTCACTTGCTGAACGTATGATTGTTCTTCATAATGGAGAAGTGCTGGCAGATGGTAAACCTGAGTCGATCAGGGCAAACCCAAAGGTTAAGGAGGTTTATCTCGGAGAAAGGGTTTAGGATGAGTGAGATACTAAAGATAGAAGATATTCATACCTATTATGGTGAGAGTTACATACTCCAGGGACTTTCCTTAAAGTGTGATCAGGCATCTGTTGTGACAATTGTAGGTCGCAACGGTATGGGTAAGACAACTACCATACGTTCGATAATCGGATTTACACATCCACGAAGTGGTAAGATATATTTTAAAGGAGAAGATATAACAGGCCTTCCTTCCTACCGAATATCGCAGATGGGTATAAGTCTTGTTCCGCAGGGGAGAAGGATATTCCCATCCCTTTCTGTAAGAGAGAATCTCATGATTTCAGCCCGTCAGACCCGAAAGGGGGATTTATGGGATATGGAGAAGGTTTTTAATCTATTCCCGATTTTAAGACAGAGGATTAATAACAGAGGCAATCAACTAAGCGGTGGAGAACTTCAGATGCTGGCCATTGCAAGGGCCCTGATCTCAAATCCTGAATTTATGTTGATGGATGAACCATCCGAGGGTTTAGCACCACTGGTGATAGAAAACATAGGCAATGTGATACTTCAACTTAAAGGAAGTGGTTTTTCCATACTTCTTGCAGAACAGAATCTACCTTTGGCATTAAGGGTGGCTGATTATGTCTATGTAGTGGCAAAGGGAAAGGTGGTCTTTGAAAGTTTACCTGAGGTTCTGGAAGGCAATGAAGAAGTAAAGAATGAATATCTCGCCATTTAATCATAAAGTTTCTCTTTAGAAGTTATTGAATAATTAGGTGGAGGATTCTATTAAAATTCGATTTAAGAAGGAGGGTTAGAAAAATGGGATATTATAGGGATCTTAGGGAATATGTGGAGTTTTTAAAATGGAGTGGATATCTATACACCATCAAAAGGGAGATAAATAAAGATACTGAACTTCAGCCACTTGTGAGATGGCAACTAAGAGGGTTACCCGAGAAGGATAGAAAGGCTTTTCTATTTGAGAATGTTACAGATGTGAAAGGGAAGAAATATAATGGTTCGGTGCTCGTAGGTGCTCATGCGGCATCGAGAAATATATATGCACTTGCAATGGGATGTAAGCCCGGGGAGATAATGTCCAAATGGGCAGAGGCACAACTTCATCCTATAAAGCCAAGGGTGATCTCCTCAGGCCCTGCACAGGAAGAGGTTCACCTTGGTGACACACTCCTCGAACATGGAGGTCTGGAAGAGTTCCCGATCCCGATTTCAACTCCTGGTTTTGATAATGCCCCTTACTTCTCTGCAGCCAACTGGGTCTCGAGGGATCCTGATACAGGATCAATCAATATAGGAAACTATAGAGGAATGGTGAAAGATAGATTAAGGGTTGGATGTGATTGCCGAATTCCTCAACATATGCGCCAGCATTGGGAAAAATATAAACAGAGAGGAATTCCAATGCCAGTTGCTGTTTTTATAGGTGCGACCCCAAACCTCGGGATGGTTGCTGTAACAAAATTCCCGTATGGAACAGACGAATATGAGGTTGCTGGTGGTATTGCAGGAGAGCCTGTTGAGTTGATCCGATGTTTGACAGTGGATCTTGATGTTCCTGCAACTGCTGAGGTTGTAATTGAAGGGGAGATACCAACTGATTATCTTGAAAGAGAGGGGCCTTTTGGAGAATATACAGGTTATATGGGACTTCCAACGGAAAACCTGTTTCTAAATATTAAATGTATAACACATCGAAAGAATCCTATATGGAATACCTTTATAAGCCAATTCCCACCCAGTGAGAGCAGTGTAATAAAAGGGGTTGGAAATGAAGCAACATATTATAAATTACTGAAATATGATTTAGGGATAGACACACTGGTCGATGTGGGTCTCCATGGAGAGAGTGGGACTCAGCAGTTCTGTGTTATAAGCCTTAAGAAGACAGACTTTACACTTCCTTGGAAGGCTTTAAACGGTGCTGTTGCCCTTGACCCTGGATACCTGAAGTGGGTAATCGTTGTTGACGAAGATATAGATCCCCATGATCCTGACTCCTATATATGGGCACTTTGCTGGAGGGTTCAGCCTGATCGCGATATAAGGATAACTCCTGGGAAGTCAGCCCACCTCGATCCATCTGCTGCCCCACCCGAGCAACATCTGAGGATGTCAGGTTATGCACCTACAACATCAATCCTCATCGATGCAACCAGAAAGTGGCCATATCCACCAACTTCCCTTCCGAAGAAGGAGTTTATGGAGAGGGCAAGACAGATTTGGGAGGAGGAGGGGCTACCAACCCTTAACCCAAAGGTTCCATGGTATGGCTATTCTTTAGGATTCTGGACAGAGGAGGATGAGGAAGAGGCTGAGCTTGCACTCCGTGGAGAGCATTATAAAACCGGAGAAAAGATTGCCAGAGAAAGGAAGAAGGTTTAGTATTCCTTCCCCTACTAAAAAGAATTAAATTTTTCGGAAGAAAAATGCATCTGTTAGAAGGTATTGGTTTATCAAAATCCTTTGGTGGAATTAAGGCCATTGACCAGCTCGATTTTTATCTTGAGTATGGAGAGATATTAGGTCTGATAGGGCCTAATGGTTCTGGGAAGACAACATTATTCAATCTGATTGCAGGAGTTTTTAAGCCTGATAGAGGAAGGATATGGTTTGAAGGGGTGGATATTACACGATTTGGATCGGCTTATATATGTCAGATGGGCATTGGAAGGACATTTCAGGTGACAAGGCCCTTTCCAAGGCTCAAAGTTATTGAGAATGTAAAATTGGGCAGGGCTTACGGAAGGGAACCATCCAAGACATTGAAGCAGGCAGAGGCGGAGGCCGAAGAGATATTAGATTTTATAGGTCTCGGGTCAAAACGGTTGCTCATGGCAGGAAGCCTAAGTTTACTGGATCGTAAAAGACTTGAGCTCGGTAAGGCCCTCTCCACACGACCAAAAGTCCTTCTACTCGATGAGATTATGGCAGGTCTAAATCCAACAGAAATTCAGTTAGCCATGAATCTCTTAAGAAAGATAAGGGAATCGGGGATAAGCCTGATTGTTGTTGAGCATGTGATGAAGGCTGTTTTGGGACTCTCTGAGAGGGTGATTGTTCTCAATGCAGGGAGAAAGATTGCCGAAGGATCTCCTGAAGAGGTTATTCAGAATGAAGAGGTGGTAGAGGCATATTTAGGAGCAAGAGAGGATGCTTACACTTAAAGCAATCCATGCCCACTATGGCGATCTGCAGGTTCTTTGGGATGTAAGCCTTGAGGTAAGAGAAGGAGAGATAGTGGCACTTATAGGCTCCAATGGTGCAGGGAAAACAACACTCATTCGAACAATTGCAGGTCTACACAGGCCAAGTCATGGAGAGATTAAATATAATGGGATTCTTTTAAATCGTCTATCACCTCATAAGATCGTTGAGCTCGGAATCTCCATGGTCCCCGAAGGGAGAAGACTTTTCCCCAAGATGACTGTTATTGGGAATTTAGAGATGGGTGCATTTCTGATGGCAGCGAGGCGTGAAAAAGATAAGACATTGAAATGGGTCTACGAGATATTTCCTGTCCTTAGAGAGAGATCTAATCAGATTGCAAGTTCTTTAAGTGGAGGGGAACAGCAGATGCTGGCCATTGCAAGGGCATTGATGACCCGGAACAGATTTCTTCTACTTGATGAGCTATCCCTCGGGCTCTCCCCGCTCCTTGTAAAAAATATCTTTGATATTATCGTGAGGATCAATAAGTCAGGGATCAGTATCTTCATTGTGGAACAGAATGTTTCCATGACACTCAAGGTTGCAAATAGGGCCTATATCCTTGAGAGTGGATATATCGTTGGAGAAGGTTTTGCAAAGGATTTATTGATTAGTCAACAGGTCAGAGAGGCCTATCTGGGTATGGGGCAAAAATAGGGACTTCAAGGGAGGTTCGATCTCGTGGCTCAAATCATTGTTTATGGTATCCTAAATGGTGCCCTATATGGAATCATCGCATTGGGGATTGCATTGGTCTTTGGGGTGATGCGATACCTTAATCTGGCCCATGGATCTTTTATCATCATCGGTGCTTATGGAAGTCTCTTGCTATTTCGGCTTGGAGTTGATCCTTTTGTCTCAATTCCTTTCATTGCAGGAGGTCTTTTTTTGATAGGGATTATACTCTTTCGGAGTTCCTTTTCACGCCTTATCACATTTCCTGAGGGAATAAAGATTAAGAATTCCCTCCTGATAAGCTTCGGGTTGATGCTTCTAATTGACAATCTGGCCACTTTGATATGGACAGGAGATGAAAGGAGTATAACCCCATCCTATTCTGGGTTAACATTTGGGGTTTACAACATAAGAATCCCATTAATAGGCTTTTCAGGGGTTATAATGGCTCTCCTCATTATCTCCCTTCTTCATCTCTTTTTGACAAGGACTTATTTTGGTAAATCCATCGTAGCGGTAAGCCAGGATCATGAGGCCGCGAGTCTTATGGGGATAAATGTGAATCGAACCTTCCTCGTCTCTTTTGCAATAAGTTTAGCCCTTGCAGGAATACCTTCTGTGTTGATCGGACTTAAGGCATTCTCCCCAACAGCAGGAATACAGTGGTTTAATAAAGGCATTGTGGTTGTGATGCTCTCAGGGATAGGAAATATATACGGGGTATTTCCAGCAGGAATTTTTTTAGGGATAATAGAGGCGATAAGTGTATTTCTTTTTGGTGCACCTTATCGTGAGGTGACAGGACTTGGAGTATTTATTTTGATCATGATACTATTCCCTAAGGGACTATTTGGAATGAGGATTGAAGCATGACGAATACAAGGAATCTGGCCATAATCTTCTCTATCCTTCTTATTATATTGCCCATGTTCATAAAGGATGAGTATCTTATAAATATGATGGTGATGTTTTTCCTCTATATCAATCTTGCCCAGAGCTGGAATCTCATTGGAGGTTTTACCGGGCAGGTGAGCCTTGGTCACTCTGCCTTTTTTGGTATAGGAGCTCTCATAACAAGACTGCTATGGGTGAGTGGGGTTCCTATATCAATTGCCATGATGGGTGGAGGGATTTCATCTGCTTTATTGGCCGCTATTGTTGGTATCCCCTGTTTAAGAATGAGATCTGCTTATTTCCCAATCGGAACGCTTGCCCTTGCCATGATCGGTCAGATCACAATCGGGAATATATTTCCTGTTCCTGGTTCACTATCAAGCGATTATATTATAAATTATAATCTCCCCTCCAGATATTATCTTGCCTTATTCATTTCGGGCCTCACAGTATTTGTGGTCTATCATATTGCCAATTCCAGAAAAGGGCTTGCCCTTGTTGCGATAAGAGATGATGAAGGTGCGGCCGAGGCATTGGGGATAAAGACATTTAGATACAAAATCCTTTCATTAGAGGTAAGCAGTCTCTTGGCAGGCCTTGGAGGAGGGGTATTTGCATACCATCAGGTGAGCTATTATTACTATACCCCATTTGAGCTTTCATGGTCGTTCTTACCTACCCTTACCACCTTTATTGGTGGATTGGGGACAGTTTCGGGACCAATTATTGGGTCTATATGTTTCCTCGGACTGAGCGAGATATTTGCTATAAGCCTTGGTGAGATCCATATTCTTATCTTTGGATTCACATTTATATTGATTGTATTATTCTTTCCCGGAGGATTGATTTCTATTATAAAACAGCTTCGCCCGTTTTATTTAAAAGTTTCAAAAGAGAAAGGATTATGATAATCGATGGAGGAATACTTTTAGAACTCTAAAAAAGTCCTGGAATGACTGGGGAGGTAGAGTTCCAAACCCTTCGAATGCGGACATTAAGGAGGAAGATTACTTACAATCGCCTCAAAGAAAATCAAGCGTTTTCAGGGTATTAATCAATGGTGCCATATTATTATCGGTATCCGCGCGAAGGCTTTTTCACCCCACCTCCCCAGTCCAAAAATTCGTTTTTAATACTTTTTCAGAAATCATACTTTTATGCATAGTGATATAAAATTAGACCCGAGTTATACTGCATTGGTAATTGTGGATATGGAAAATGATTTCTGTAAGCCTGGAGGTAAGCTCTATCATCCAGAAGGGATTGATGAAGTTATTCCAAGGGCAAGACTCCTCCTTGAGAGATGTCGTGAAGCCGGTGTAAAGGTGATATTTGTTCAATCAGTTCGTTATGAGAATTCCCCTGAATTTGTGCGTTTTGGACATTTTCCTTTTATATTAAAAGGGACATGGGGTTCGGAATTTATTGAGGAGCTTTCACCAAGGGCAGGAGAGCCAGTTATTGAGAAAAACACGCACGATTGCTTCTACAGAACTCGGATGGATGATCTTCTTGAGAAGATGTCGATTTTGCCAGAGACACATACCGTTATCGTTGTTGGGGTGGCAGCTGATGTCTGTGTCTATCATGCTGTCATTGGTTTTCATGTAAGACACTATAATGTCATCATTCCGATAGATTGTTGTGCAGGCTGGCCTGAGGGGCAGAAGATGCTTGAGACCCAGATGCTTTCTCCTGCATATAACTATAATGTAAAAGTAACCAGATCTGATATGATAAGGTTTTTCTGATTTTTAAGTTTAGGGGATCTTTATTGAAATAAAAGGAGATTAGAGATGAAGGAGGTAAAGCTATGAGTTCAGGGACTTATCAAATTCTCCAATTACCACAAGAGCTCAATATGGCTACTTATATTATTGATGAAAATATAAAGGCAGGAAGAGGTGAGCGGATTTCAATCTATTTCCAGGGAGAGAGCTACACCTTTAATGATCTATTTTCATTGACCAATAAGGCAGGAAATGTCTTAAAGGAGATTGGGGTTGAAAGGGATCAAAGGGTGATGGTGATACTTCAGGACTCACCTGAATGGCTTTCTTGCTGGTTGGGCGCAATGAAGATTGGTGCTGTAGCAACCCATGCCTATAGCTACCTGTTGCCTGAGGATTATGGATATTTTTTGAATTATGTAAGGCCAAAGGTGGTCGTTGTGGATGATACAACACTGGATCGCGTTAGGGAAGGAAAGAAGTATACACGATATCCTGTAATCTTTCTTGTAAAAAGTGCCTCTCCATCTAAGCTTAAAGAAGGGGAGCATGATTTAAACAGTATGCTTCGATCTGCCAGTGATGAGCTTGAGGCTGAACCCACTTCAAAGGATGATATTGCTGTATGGACATGGTCAGGAGGAACAACAGGAAAGCCCAAGGCTGTTCCACATATGCACCATGATTTTATATATTCTTTTGAATCCTTCCAGCAGATTGTCAATTTTAATGAGAATGATATAATTGTATGTGCCCCAAAGCTATTTTTCCATTATGCACACGAACATCTCCTCTGGAATATGAAGGCTGGTGGGGCGGCTATACTGTTTCCGGAGAGAACAACACCACAGATTCTATTCAAACTTGTTAAGAGACATAAGGCCACTTTGCTTGTCAATGTCCCTACAATGATGAGGGCAATGCTTCAGACACCCGAGGATGAACGCGAAGACATCAGTTCTCTTAGAATAAATTTCTCTTCTGGAGAAGCCCTCTCAGAACAACTCTACCGTGAATGGAAGGAGACCTTTGGTGTTGATGTAGTGGAACCAATAGGATCTGCAGAATCCTATTTAGGTTATATCGTAAATCCACCTGGCAAAAAGGTGCCTGGAAGTGTTGGTAAGGTTGCCCCCTATGTGGAGGCAAAGATTGTGGATGAGGAGGGAAAGGAGGTTCCTGTTGGAGAACAAGGTTTACTCTGGATTCGTTCAGATGCAGTTGGGACGGGATATTATCTCGACCACGAAAAATCGAAACGCACCTTCCTTGGAAGCGATTGGCTAAATACAGGGGATATATTCCGTCAGGATAAGGATGAAAATTTTTATTATGTGGGTCGAGGAGACGATTTAATCAAGGTAAGTGGAGTATGGATTTCCCCCTTTGAGATGGAGACGCATATTCAAAAACATCAAAAGGTTAAGGAGTGTGCAGTCCTTGGTATACCTGATAAGGATGGTTTGGTAAAGACAAAGGCCTATGTGGTATTGAACGAAGGCATAGATGGATCTGAGGAGTTGAAGAATGAAATTGTCTTATTCTGTAAGGAGAAGCTTGCTCCACATAAATATCCACGGACAATAGAATTCCTCTCAGAGCTTCCAAAGACAGGACAGGGAAAGATTGATCGGCGTTATCTGAGAGAAAAGGAACTAAGCCCTTAAGTGATTGAGGAAAAATCAATAAATAATGAAAGGAGGAATCTTATGGAAGAGAGAAGATCATTGATTGGGTTTTTAGGGAAGGTATCTTTCTTTTTTTTGACAATTTTTATTCTTGCTGGAATCTTTCAAGCCTATGCTCAGGGTAGGCCTTCTCCAGCCACTATCAAGATAGGGGTTGTCAATTCTGTCACAGGGGCTATGGCAGCAGGTGGAAAGTGGATCAAACAGGGATATGATATAGGAATAAAGCATATCAATCAGACAGGTGGTGTATATATAAAGGAATTTAATAAGAAGATACCCCTGGAGATAATCTATGTGGATAATGAATCAGACCCCAAAAAGGTTATAAGCCGTATGGAAAAACTCTACTCCGTTGATAGGGTGGATGTCTTCCTTGGAGGTTTTGCAGCTCATCTCATCATTCCCCAGCTCGCAATTGCAGAAAAATATCGCATTCCGATAATCGTTACAACCATTGGTAGCACTGCAGAGTTTGAGAAAGGCTATAAATACTCATTTACCCCTTTTATGAGCGAGCAGGATCAAGTAATAACTTTCTTAGATGTCCTCGATTCCATTCCAAAAGATCAGAGGCCAGGAAAGATTGCCTTTTTTGAGATTCAGGAGGAGTGGGGTGTTGCGACAGGAAGGTATCTCAGGGAATTTGGAGAAAAGAGGGGTTATAAGATTGTTACCCATGAGAAATATGCTATGGGTGCAACAGATTTCTCATCCCTTATTATTAAGGCCAAATCTGATGGGGCAGAGGCACTATACACAAATCCAGCACCTCCTCAGGGAATAACCATTGTTAAGCAGATGAAAGAGCTTGATTGGTCACCTAAGTTTGCATATATAATGAGGGCTGCAGATGTAATCATGTGGACAAAAAATTTGGGAAAAGACGGAGATTACATCTGTCATTCAGGAGGCTGGGATAATCATCTTAAGCTACCAGGAGTTGAAAAGTTTAATCTCGATTATAAATCAGCCTATGGTAATCTGCCTGAACCCCCTGCTGGTTCTGCCTATGTTTGTGTTCAGGTTTTAGCCGATGCACTCGAAAGGGCAGGAACCATTGATAGGGACAAGCTAAGAGATGCAATCGCCTCAACAAATATGATGACCATTATGGGGCCTATGAAATTTAAACCAAATGGCAGAGGAGAGGGGAAATATGTGCGGACGATGTCCCAGTGGCAGGGTGGTAAGGATGAACTGGTATGGCCAAAGGATCAGGCTTCTGCACCTCTCGCATATCCCATACCAGCATGGAAGGACCGTTAGATAATGAAAAGATAAATAATTTATCAATGAGGAGATGGAGCAAGGAGAAGGAAATGCCAAAAGACCTGAGGATTTTTCTTTCAAGTTATGGGAAGGAGCATCCTGAAGACTTTATTACAATTGAAAAAGAACTCAGTGTTGTTTATGAATGTTCGGCCATTGCCCAGCATTTTGAGGATATGAATAAGTTTCCATTGATCTTATTCGAGAATGTGATTACAACAAAGGGTGAAAGGTCAGAATTTAGATGTGTAATAAATGTCTTGGGGGATAGAAGGAAATTGGCCTATGCGATTAATTCAACATTTGAAGATGTGGCAATTGAGTGGCGAAGGAGGGCAGAAGAGTGCAAGATCAAACCCATCATTATTTCGAAGGATGAAGCCCCTTGCAAGGAGAATATACTTAAAGGAGAAAAGATAGACCTCCTGAGGTTTCCAATTCTCAAACACCATGGCATGGATCCCGGTCCATATATTACTGCAGGGATGTTTACATGCTACGACCCTGAAACATGGATTGATAACGTAGCACTCCATAGGGGATATGTTGCAGGGCCAAGAGAGATTCGTTCCCTTCTAACACCATTTACACATGCTTCGATAAATCTTAAAAAATATGAAGAACGGGGGGAGGCCATGAAGGTGGCTTACTGGATAGGCCACCATCCTGCTGTCCTGATGGGGGCGCAGACAAGAATGGGGTATCCGGAAAGCCATTATGAGGCCGCAGGAGGAGTGGCAGATGAACCCCTTCGATTGGTCCCTTCAGAGACTCTTGGTGAAGACTTCCTTGTCCCTGCGGATGCAGAGATCATCATAGAAGGGATTATTCAACCAGGAAATCGTGATTTAGAAGGACCATTTGGAGAGTATACAAGATATTTTGGTCCCCAGCAGATGAGCCCTGTAATAAATGTGACAGCAGTTACTTACAGAAATGATGCGATTTATCATTCATTTATGGTTGGGATGAATAATAACTTTGGTGGAACACAGGAGGAAGGAACCATATATTCAATTGTAAAAAAGGTGGTGCCTCAGGTTCAAAGGGTCTATTGCCCTGTCTCTGGATGCGGTCGATTTCACGCCTATATTCAGATTCGAAAAACTAATGATGGTCAGCCAAAGGAGGCAATCCTGGCCGCCTTAACAGCATCAGAGATGACAAAGCATGTTATTGTTGTTGATGAGGACATAAATATTTATGATGATCGCTGGGTTTTATGGGCTGTGGCTACAAGAAGTCAGTGGGATAAAGATCTTGTTGTAATACCTGGTTGTAGAGGAGCAAAACTTGATCCCTCAATCGATGGTGTTATCATGACAAAGGGAGGAATCGATGCCACAAAACCCGCTCCCCCTGCCCGTTATTCACAGAAGCTCTATATCCCTGAGGAAGTGATGGAACGTATTAGGCTTTCAGATTTTGTTGAACCTGATAAGATTAAATCAGCACCCACATCAAATGAGCGTTAAACGGAGGTAGAGGATGGCAAAGGAGATATGGTTTAGATGTTCAAGATGCGGGAAGGAATCTTACTGTGATATCTATTTTGAAAAGATTGTGGAGGCAGAGGTGATGTGCCCATTCTGTCTTCAACGTATGAAACTTAAAGAGGTTAGAATTTCATTGAGCTAAAGACATCATAGAGGAGGAAATGAGAATGAGAGCACTTTTCTATAGATTAATTATTACTTTTTCCTTTATTATCTTTACACCTTTTTTTGTATTATCTGGATACTCCCAGGATATTGATATTGCAAAATATCCAAGCCGTCCGATTACATTTATTGATCCATTTTCTGCAGGGGGAAGCGGGGATGTTGCAATCAGACTTCTGGGGAGAGAGGTTGAAAAATATCTGGGTCAACCTCTCGTGGTTATAAATAAACCGGGGGGTGGAGGGACGATCGGAGTTTCAGCGATCGCCTCTGCTAAACCTGATGGTTATACGATTGGCCAAAGCGTTGGGGGAGCTCCTTTATTCATCCTTCCTTTTTTGGAGAAACTGCCTTATCATCCTGTAAGGGATTTAAGACAGATAATTCAATATTCCGCCCCAAATTTCGGGGTTATAGTTAAGGCAGATTCCCCTTTTAAGAATTTCAAAGATCTTATTACATATGCCCTGCAGAATCCCAAAAAACTAACCTACGGAACAAATGCACCAAATAGCATATCGAATCTCATTATGGAACAGATAGCAAAGAGGGAAGGTGTTCAGTTAACCCATATCCCATTTAAGTCGAGCCCTGAGTATCAAACCGCTCTCCTCGGAGGACATATCCATTTCAGTGCCGGAGATTTTAAGTTCCCACTCGTTGAGGCCGGGCATACCAGGCTTCTTTTGATTCTTGGAGAAAAACGTTCCGATGATTATCCAGAAGTCCCTATATTAAAGGATCTTGGTTATGATATTTCAGTTCCAGTGATGTTTACAGTTACTGCTCCAAGAGGAATCCCCGATGAGATTGCTAAAAAACTTGAAGATGCATTTACAAGGGGGATAAGGGAACCTGCATTTTTAAAAGGGATGAAGGAGCTTCATCAGACAATTATTTATCGTAACAGTAAACAACTTGAGGAGTATGTAGCAAACAATTATGAGTACTTTGGGAGGCTCTTAAAGGATATGGGGATTGTTAAATGACTTTTTAGGAGAAGAAAGGGGATAAGTGAAATTTAACCATTTCATAAGTTCAATATTTTGGTTAGCAATGGGAATATTACTCACCATATGGGCGATTAGTTATCCTATCGGAAGCTTTTCTCAACCAGGCCCGGGCCTCTATCCATTGGTCTTGGGAATTCTCTTAATCTTTCTTTCCCTCAACCTATTGTTTGGAAAGATTAAGAAGAATTTAGATCTTAAGGAGATATCCTCCCCTATTTTCACGCGTGGTGGGTGGAAAAAGGTTGGCTATACTGTCTTGATTTTGATACTTGCAACTTTCTTCTTTGAAAGGATAGGGTATCTATTTACTTTCTTTCTTTTAATTATGCTTTTGATGATAGGGGCAGGTCATAAGAGCTGGAAAAGGATACTGCTCATTTCTTTTTTTTCTGCACTGGGGATATATATTATCTTTGTTTTATTACTAAAACAACCTTTACCCCGCGGCTTTCTCAGGGTTTAGTCTATGGATATTCTTAATCATCTCGCTCTTGGCTTCAGTGTTGCCTCAAACCTCAATAACCTCTTATTCTGTTTTTTGGGAGTATTAATTGGGACCCTGATCGGTGTGCTTCCAGGAATTGGGCCTGTTGCAACCATCTCCCTTCTTCTTCCAATCACATTTGGAATGGACCCGATTTCATCCATAATCATGCTTGCTGGGGTCTATTATGGAGCTCAATATGGTGGTTCTACTACCTCAATCCTTGTGAATATACCAGGAGAGGCATCCTCTATAATAACGTGTTTAGATGGTTATAAAATGGCAAGACAGGGTAGGGCTGGTCCCGCCCTTGGCATTTCTGCTTTTGGCTCCTTTATTGGTGGGACGGTGAGCATAATTGGCCTTATGTTTCTTGCCCCCATACTTGCGAGGTTTGCCCTAAAGTTTGGACCTCCAGAATATTTTTCCCTTATGCTTTTTGGTTTAACCATGGTCACTTACCTCTGTATGGGGTCTCTCACAAAAGGATTGATTATGGCAGTTGCAGGCCTTGCAGTTTCAACAATAGGTCAGGATCCTATCACTGGTATTACACGTTTTACGATGGGAAGTATCACCCTGATGGATGGGTTGGGGTTGGTGCCAGTTGCAATGGGGGTATTTGGAATTGGTGAGGTTTTGATAAACATAGAAGAGAGTGTGAAACAGGAGGTTTTTTCTAAAAAGATCGGGAGCCTTCTTCCCACAATTAAAGACTGGGTTACCTGTAAATGGCCTATTATCCGTGGGTCTATCATAGGTTTTTTTGTTGGAATTTTACCAGGGGCTGGGGTTGTTATTCCTACATTTCTTGCTTATACAACTGAAAAACGACTATCCCGATATCCTGAAAGATTTGGCACAGGTGTAATCGAAGGTGTGGCAGCACCAGAAACAGCAAACAACGCTGCTACAGGAGGTTCACTGGTCACACTCCTCTCTCTGGGCATACCAGCCAATGTCTCCATGGCAGTACTCTTGGGTGCATTCATTATTCACGGAATCCAGCCCGGCCCCCTTCTTATCAGTAGACACCCCGAGCTCTTTTGGGGGACAATTGCAAGCATGTATATAGGAAATGGCATGCTTTTAATCCTAAATCTTCCATTGATTGGCCTCTGGGTGAAGATATTAAAGGTTCCTTATAATATCCTCTTCCCATTGATCCTGCTTTTCTGTTTTCTTGGTGTTTATAGTATAAATAACAATATCTATGAAGTCCTGATAATGATTATCTTCGGGGTTTTTGGATACTTGATGCGAAAATTTGAGTTTGAGGGGGCACCTTTTCTTCTGGCAATGGTACTTGGCCCGATGATGGAGATTGCATTTCGTCAATCCTTGATTTATGGTGATCCCCTTATCTTTTTTAAGCGTCCGATATGCGCTGTTCTATTAATTATATCTATTCTATTATTGATCACAGGATTTTTCCCAACTATTTCTAAAAGGTTTAAAAAACTTGAGACCTGATAGAAAATAATTTATTCAAATTCATTTAAAAAGGAGGTATAAGAAATGGGACATTATTTGTGGAAATTAAGGGTATCTCTTTTATTTTCTTTTCTCCTCATTATTATTGTTTTTGGTTTAGGATATTCCCAGGAGGTCTATCCAAGTCGACCAATTACATTCATTGTCGCTTTTCCTGCAGGGGGTGCAACAGACTTGATGTATCGACTATTAACAAAAGAAGCTGAAAGATATATTGGTCAGCCCATAGTTGTTGTTAATAGACCGGGAGGTGGAGGCACTATTGGTGTATCTGCTGTTGCTTCTGCTAAAGGGGATGGTTACACTATAGGGCAGAATCCTTCTGGTGGGTTTCTTGCCATAATGCCATACCTGGAGAAACTCCCCTATCATCCATTAAAGGATTTCAGATACATTATGCAATTCTCTGAATTGAATTTCGGGGTGATAGTGAAAGCTGATTCCCATTTTAAAACATTCAAAGATATTATTACATATGCACGAGAGAACCCAAAGAAACTGACATACGCAACCAATTCGCCCAGAAGTATCTCAAATCTCATAATAGAACATATTGCCAGAAAAGAAGGAGTTGAAATGACACATATCCCTTTCAGGGGCAGTGCCGAATATCAAAATGCCTTATTAGGTGGACATGTCCAGTTTACAGCAGGAGAATTTAGCTATTCTCTTCTGGAAGCTGGCCAAATCAGGGTTCTCCTTTTTCTCGGGGAGAGACGTTCTGAAGAATATTCACAGATTCCAATATTAAAAGACTTGGGTTACGATTTAATTTGCCCAGTATTCAATGGAGTTGCAGGCCCAAAGGATATAACAGATGAAATTTCTAAAAAACTTGAAGATGCATTCACAAAGGCAGTCAAAGAACAGGCCTTCATAAAAGGGATGAAAGATCTTCATATAACAATAAGGTACCGAAATAGTAAAGAGTTTGCAGATTATGTGAAATATAATTACGAAAGATTCGGAAATATCCTGAAGGAGATGGGGTATATAAAATGAAAAATAAAAAGATTGATATTCACAATCACCAATATCCGCAGGATTACTGGAAGGCGATTCTCAAAATCTCAGAAAGAGTAAAATTTCCTGTGGATGTAAGGCGGATCATGTCGTATTATGCAAATAAGGGATTGCTTGTAAAACCTGAGGAAGCAATTGAATCGATGGAAAAACTCGGGATAGGGGCTCAGGTTCTTTCTCTTTCCATCCCAAATGTATACATGCCAGATCCTGCCATGAGCCTCGATCTTGCGCAGATGGCCAATGATGCTTATGTTGAGATAAGGAGCAAGTTTCCTAAAAAATTCTATGTCCTTGCCAGTTTACCACTCAATTTCCCGGAGATTGCTATTAAGGAGCTTGACAGGGCAATTGGAAAGCTTGGAATGAATGGAGTGGTTTTGGGCTCAAACATTTTAGGGGAACCCCTTTCCTCTCCTCAGTTCTTTCCATTTTACGAAAGAGTAAATGAACTTAAACTTCCAATCTTCATCCACCCCATGTCTCCACCTCATATGGAGGAGGATGATGAATTCTTTACAGCCCCTCTGGTGCATTATCTTTTTGAGACAACCCTTGCAGTAACAAAGATGGTGTTTGCAGGGGTATTTGAGAGATTTCCAAATATCAAAATGATCCTACCTCATCTCGGAGGGGCAATTCCCTATATTCAAGGAAGAATCGATAGCGGTTACAGGAATCACCCACCGTGTCGGAAGAATATTTCTAAGAAACCAAGCGAGTATTTCAAGGAGTTTTATTATGACACAGTCTCTTTCAATGTATCGGCCCTGCGCTGTGCACTTGAAATAGTTGGCCCGGAGCATATAGTCTTTGGCACTGATTATCCCTTTCAACCCCTGGAAGGTGTCTCACTTATTAATGAAAGCATAGAAGCGCTTAACCTTTCAGATAGAGATCGGGAATCGATTGAATATGGAAACATTTTCAAAATTCTTCACAAAACATAAAAGTGAGAATAGAAGAGATGGCATATAAAAAATTAAGAAAGGAGGAGGATTTGAATGATAAAAAGTTTAATTAAAACAAAAATAATAGTTTATCTATTTATTTGGCTTGTAAGTATCTCACTCAATTCTGTTTCAGGATTTGCAGAGGAGGATGTTACAAAATTTCCGAGCAAACCAATCCAATTTATCATTCCAATTCCACCCGGTGGTGCATCCGATTCAGTATGCCGCTTGATCTCTAAGGAGGCAGAGAAATTTCTTGGTCAACCTGTTATTCCTGTAAATAAACCTGGAGGTTCTTTCTCCATTGCAATTGCAGCCATTGCGAATTCAAATCCTGATGGATATACTATTGGCTATGCTGGACATCCTGGTCTATTTGTGACCCCACTAAGGCAAAAGGTTCCATACCATCCTGTGAAGGATTTAAAACAGATTATGCAATTTGGATACATCAATATTGCTGTTACTGTGAAAGGGGATTCACCTTTTAAAAAGTTTGGGGATATTATTACCTTTGCAAGACAGAATCCCAAAAAGTTGACCTATGGAAGTGCAGGAGTGGGTAGTTTTGGACATCTCGGGATGGAGTTGATTGCTATGAAGGAGAAGGTTCAATTTACACATATCCCTTTCAAGGGTTCCCCAGAAACTCAGGCAGCCCTTTTAGGAGGACACATTCTCGTTGGCACAGGTGATTTTAATTATGCCCAGCTTGAGGCAGGGCAGATAAGGCTCCTTCTTTTGATTGCTGAGGAACACTCCCCAGAATATCCGAATACCCCTATTCTAAAGGATCTCGGTTATGATATCCCTGCACCAACCTTTCTAAATGTTGCTGGACCAAAGGGTCTACCCCAGGAGATTGTTAAGAAGCTTGAAGATGCTTTTACAAAGGCGATGAAAGAACCTGAGTTCATTAAAGGGATGAAAAATCTTCGTCTTACCATAGCCTATCGCAATAATATAGAGATGGATGAATATGTTTCGCGAAACTACGATGCCTTCTCAAAACTTTTAAAGGATATCGGGATGATCAAATAAACGGAATTGGTGAAAAAGGAAGAGAAATGTGATGCTATGAAAATCTGAGGAGTTGATTTAATGCATCACCGAAGCGAGGAATTTCACTGAATATTTGACAGTCCTAAATTTTTAAAGTGATTGCACTAATAACATCGCAAACTAATTTCTAATGGTCAGAAATATAATAACATCGCAAACTAAATTAAGCCTTTCTCTTTTTGATTGGAAGCAAAGGGGAAACAATACGATCCTTAATTGGGAAAGAGAAAGACTTGATAATCTTATTTTCCTGTTTAACAACCGATCACTTACGCAGAGCAAAAAGGGATGTTGACCAGTATTACAAATCTATGTGATGAATTCGAATCGAAAATAAAGGAGCAAATGAATAGTAAGAAGTATCTTGAATCAATCTGCACAGCAACTGATTACGAGCAGGCGTTGCTATCCAGATATCCTGCCTCTACCTTCGAGCTTGGACTTTTCCAAAATGAAGCCCATAATATCAGTTTCCACAGTCCATTTGAAGGCTGGACCCAGAAGAGCCTGAAGGATATGAAAATCCCTGAATGGTTACCAATGCTTGGTTTTGACATTCTTATCGCTCTTCAGGGTAAAGTCGAAGATGACAAGTTTATGCTCTTCTCATACGACTTGGGGAAAATTAAGCTGAGGATAGGTGTGCAAGAAAAGTCTGAGGTGAGTGATCAGGAGCTTGTATTGGGCTCCCAGATGATAGCATCGAATTTTGGTGTGGTTAAGAATCAAGAATTTAAAACGGTTGGTGATCATCGCCTCCTATTTATTGAAATCAACACACCACTATTGAAGCCATCTGTTATCCTTGCTAATCTTAGACATGGTGGTATACTATATACATTTTTGCTTTCCTCCTCAGCAGGGAATCATGCAGAGAATCAGAAACGTCTATATGATCTAATAAAGACTTTAGATTTCAAATATAAACCATCCGAAACCTTAAAAATTCAGGCAATTCGGCAGAAACTGACTGACAAAACTGATATTATCCAAGTCCTTCGTTGTATCCGAGAACTTGCCCTTATCGGTGAATATAGGGCGGCAAGTGAAGATCTATCTAAGCTACGCTTAGCAATTGTTCAGAAGATGCCGAAGCCAATAATTGATGGGAATATCGCTCGCCTTTCAGCCTATGGGATCAAATTCACAAATCCTGATCCATATAATTGGAAACTCTCTATCCAAAGCAAGGGCATTTTGGACATGGTGGTTCTCGAAGATCGGTTCAGTGTTAATCCAGCAGGTATTGTTGTGGGGGTTATCAATACCATTTTGGCTTATGGTCCAAAGGCTGCTCATATAACAGGTGAGAGTGGGAGCGAACAAGAGAGAAAAGTATTCTTTTCCGGTGGAGGCCGGGCCGGACTCTTGAGCATGGGAGTAAACATTGAATCCGAGCGTTTTCGAATGTTCAGGGGGGTATTTTCTTACGAGGGCGTTGGGTCAGCTAACATTCCTAACACAAAGGTAAAGAGTATTGTTGTTCCGAAGTCAGGCTATATCATTATGATCCTTATGTTCATCGATGCATTAAACTTCAATGCAAGATCATTAGAATACGAGGAATTGTTGGAAAAGTACCTTCATATTGAGTCCTCTAATGTCATAGAGCCAAAACCGATAGATTCGCAAAAAGCTATGGAATTACCAAAACCGATAGAATTGAAGCCGATGGAAATACCAAAGCTCCAAATCTTCGAAGTGCATAAAGTCCAAAGATTTGAGCTTCCAAAAATTTAAGAGAAGGTCACAAAGGCCAATCCGTTTGACGAAATCCCAATCAACAAGATGATTTCAGGGGAGGATTGGGATTTTACGGTTATATCGATACAAAATACGGGAAAAACATAAATTGATTAAGTTTCTGTTAATGTTCAAACAAGAGTATATTGAGATTGGAGATAGCAGCCTTTGCTTTTGGCGGCTTAAAGTAAAAGCTAATTAAAGAAAAATACTGACAACGGTGGTGGAGTTCAGAACAGATTGGGTCTTGTTGTGTTATGCAAAAAAAGGTGTATCGTCTCCAAAATGTGAGAAGGCAAAAGGGTATGTTTCTACAACTGACTTTGAAGAGGCATTTCTTGGAAACTGGAAAGTCACATGTTCAAAACCCCCATGTTCATTTACGTTTGATTTTTATTTGTGGCACCGAAAATTAAGGAGGAAATTTCTTCTATGTTTATAGAATTCCTCGACTATCCAAAAATCATGTTACTGCAGCCCTAATTTAAAAGGAGAGCCGAAGAGATGTATAATTAAAAATTAATGAAATAACAAAAAATAAAAGATTGACATTTACCCCTCTGGGAAATCACGGTTGAATCGAGACTTCACAAATCAGAAAAGTTTCCTGCTAATTTTACGCAGGGGAGAAAGGAGGATAATTAAGATGAAAATTTTATTAAAATTAATTACCATATTTTCTCTCTTTTTATTTGTATACATCATGCCAGACAAGCCTGTAACCGCCCAAATATTGAAGGCTATCCTGATAACTGACGAATCGGGGATGAAGGAAAAGATATCAGATCCATCGTTTTCTTATTCTGATGATAAATGTTATGTCGACCAATACATCGAGATTAATTCAGCAGAGCCAACAAGGAAAGGTATCTGGGTTCATTATTCCCAAATAAAGAGCGCATGTTTTGAAAGTGCAAAGGACCAAATAAGAATTTCAGTTACCATTGACAGCGGAGAAGTTCTAAGGGGCGTGTTTCCAGATAAAAAAATGAAGATATCAGGGAAGGGAGAATTGGGCCATGTAACTTATGATGACATCGGGAAAATAAAGTGCATAGAGTTTCTCAATTTCTCCATATGGAAAGAGGGGAAAAATTATATTGTAAATCGACAAGAAGCTTCTTCTGAATGGGAAAAGAGGAAAAAGGAATCGGATAAATGGACTATAGTGGATGGAAACACTACCATTAATACCAATGGCTTTGCAATTAGAGATTGTAAAACGGAAATAATGCCATTTACTTTTGTGAGAAAAGGAATGTTTTACGAACAGGCCAGATATCGAAAAGCTGACATATCAGAAATCATAACTGTACAGAGAGGAGTTTCTAAGATTAAGCTTTCCAAAGATGATGTGGGAACGATTGAGATTACAGGTAGAAAGATTGATGACAAACCTGAACTCATTGTTGAAAAGAAAGATGGAAATAAATTTACAGTAACCTTATTAATCGACAGCCTCGATGAGGATGATATGCTTGTTTGGCAAACCACCTATGGATGGGAAGGGATAACGCTTCTTCCACTTCGGAAAATCATCCTTACAAAATGAAAGTCTGTAGAGAACTTGAAAAGATTTGAGAAATAGGGGCATCCAGTGTGGGATGGGGTCAGAAAATAAAGGGGACAGTCTCATGTCACATTTTTATCCTCATTCAGTTTAATGAATATCGAATAAATACTGAAAAAAGCGCCTTAGTGTTTTGTTAAGAGCTGGAGCGACCTTAGTACTTCCTTTTCGTCTACAAGTCTATCAGTAAGGTATTTATGGAGCACACTCGATATGAGGGTTTGGTAGGGCATACCCTCTTCGGCTGCCTTTTGTTTAAGATGGGCAAGATCGTACTCACTGATACGGATATTAATATTCTTTTTCTTCCGGCTCTTCTCCAATATGGCATCAATGCTACGACGCTTTTCACCAGCGATAGGAATAGACTCATCAATATGCGCTTCTATTTCCTTCTCGAATGAATTAAGTTTAATTTTCCTTTTCATCAAAACCTCCTGTATCGTCTAAAAAGCTTTCGGCTTGGATAAGCTGTTTTCAAGAAAATGGATTTATCCTCCTCTACCATAAAGGGAACTGCCCATATATATTCCTTTATCTTTAATACAAATACTTCCTGGCCTTCACGAGAGGGGTTTTCAAGGATTTCTATATAATCCCCAGATAGAATATGATCCGCAATCTCCTGAAACGAGATACCCCGTGTTTTTCTCAACCATCGATCTTTCTCTATATCCCATCTTATCACAATTAAAAATTAATATAATGGATAGACAATGTCAATAAAAATATGAGGTCTCTGAAAAAGTATTTAAAACTATTCTTATAGGCTTGGGAAGTGAGGTGAAAAGGCATTCACCTGCCTGCCGGTATGAGCTCATCCCCCTCACCTTAATCCTCTCCCCCTTGGGGTTGTGTCGTAATGTCATTCTGAGGTTTTAGTTGAAGAATCTATGTTTTATAAGGGTTTGAATTCTATAGATTCCTCACTTCGCTCGGAATGACAATTTAGTAAAGATTGAGAATCGCTAAATTTAGATTTTA